>NZ_SCMW01000025.1:0-47022 GCF_005502845.1 Brevibacterium sp. 2SA
GGAGACGTGGGCGGGTCATGGGGCCATTGTTCCAGGAAACCTGGCCGACACGGCGACCCCGCACCCGGGCGCGGGGGACCACGGCGATTAGAATTCAATCGAACGAGAGGAAGAGTGTGGAAGAGGAAAGCTACGGCGCACGGCATCTGTCCGTGCTCTCAGGGCTCGAGGCGGTGCGCAAGCGTCCGGGCATGTACATCGGAACGACCGACTCGCGCGGGCTCATGCACTGTCTGTGGGAGATCATCGACAACGCCGTCGACGAGGCGCTCGGCGGGTTCGGCTCCTCGATCCTCATCGAACTCGAGGCCGACGGCTCCGTGGCCGTGACCGACCACGGCCGCGGCATCCCCGTCGACATCGAACCGAAGACCGGTCTGACCGGCGTCGAGGTCGTCATGACGAAGCTCCACGCCGGCGGCAAGTTCGGCGGCTCGTCGTATGCCGCCTCCGGCGGCCTCCACGGTGTCGGCGCCTCCGTCGTCAACGCCCTGTCCTCGCGCCTCGACGTCGAGGTCACCCGCGGCTCGAAGATCCACAAGATGTCCTTCCGCCGCGGGGTGCCCGGCCGCTTCGACGACAAGGGGAAGGCACCGAGCCCGGACAACCCGTTCGAGGAGTTCCACGAGGCCACCGGCCTCGAGATCGTCGGCAAGGCCAAGCGGGGAGTGACCGGCACGAAGGTCCACTACTGGGCCGACCCGCAGATCTTCCTCGGCAGCGCCCAGTTCGACTACCAGCACCTCGTCGAGCGCGCTCGGCAGACGGCGTTCCTCGTCCCCGGCCTCGAACTCACCATCGTCGACCGCCGCGGCGTCGCCCGCGATGAGACCGGCGCCGTCATCGCCGAACGCGTCGAGGACTTCCGCTTCGACGGCGGCATCACCGAGTTCGTCGACCACCTCTCGATCGACCCGCCGATCACCGACACCTGGCGGATGCAGAGCACGGGCTCGTTCAAGGAGACCGTGCCCGTCCTCGACTCCTCGGGACATCTCGTGTCGAAGGAGGTCGAACGCGAGGTCGGCGTCGACGTCGCCCTGCGCTGGGGGACCGGCTACGACACGAAGATCAAGAGCTTCGTCAACGTCGTCGCCACCCCGCACGGCGGCACCCACCTCGCCGGTTTCGAACAGGCGACGCTCAAGGCGATGCGCAAGGCCGTGGAGGCGAACTCCCGCAAGCTCAAACTCGGCAAGGACCGCCTCGAGAAGGACGATGTCCTCGCCGGCCTCACCGCCGTCGTCACCGTCCAGCTCGCCGAACCGCAGTTCGAGGGGCAGACGAAGGAGGTCCTCGGCACCGCCGCGGTCCGCCAGATCGTCGCGAAGACCGTCGAAGCCCAGCTCGGCGGCATCCTCGCCTCGACGAAGCGCGCGGAGAAGCAGCAGGCCGCGGTCCTCATGGAGAAGGTCGTCGCGGAGCTGAAGTCGCGGATCTCGGCGCGCACCCACAAGGAGAACCAGCGCCGCAAGACCGCGCTCGAGGCGTCCTCGCTGCCGGCGAAGCTCTACGACTGCCGCGACAGCGGGGTCGCGAACACCGAGCTCTTCATCGTCGAGGGCGATTCGGCGATGGGCACGGCGAAGTCGGCGCGCAACTCCGACCACCAGGCGCTCTTCCCGATCCGCGGCAAGATCCTCAACGTCCAGAAGGCCTCGCTGGCGGACATGCTCGCCAACGTCGAATGCGCCGCCCTCATCCAGGTCATCGGCGCCGGTTCCGGTCGCAGCTTCGACCTCGAGGCGGCCCGTTACGGCAAGGTCATCATCATGACCGACGCCGACGTCGACGGCGCGCACATCCGCACACTGCTGCTCACGCTCTTCTTCCGCTACATGAAGCCGCTCGTCGAGGAGGGCCGGGTCTTCGCCGCCGTGCCGCCGCTCCACCGCGTCGAGGTCGTGACGAAGCGCGGCACCCCGAACGAGATCGTCTACACGTATTCCGAGGCCGAACTCCACGCGCTGCTGAAGAAGCTCGACAAGTCGAAGAAGTCGTACAAGGAGCCGATCCAGCGCTACAAGGGCCTCGGAGAGATGGACGCCGATCAGCTCGCGGAGACGACGATGGATCCTGCCGACCGCACCCTGCGGCGGGTGACGATGGCCGACGCCGAGGCGGCGGAGCGGACCTTCGAACTCCTCATGGGCTCCTCGGTGGGCCCGCGCAAGGAGTTCATCGTCTCCGGCGCCGCCGTCCTCGACGCCGAGCGCATCGACAGCTGAGGGCGCGGCAACCGCCTCGGCGCGGGGGAGCGACCGTGCTCCCACGGTGCCCGAGGCGGTGCTCAGCGCAATGCGCGCGGATCAGTGGAGGGGAGCGACGGGCACGAAGAGGAGCACCGTCGGAATGAGCAGCAGGCCCGCTGCCACCAGGCAGGCGCACAGGCGCACCATCGTGCGTGCGGGATGGCGCGGCTGGGACAGGCGTGCAATGCGCTCGGCGCTCAGACCCTCCCGATGCTCGGGACTGATCGACGCGGCCGCAGCGACGGCGCGTGCGAGCACCGCCGGGTCGACGGTCTGACGCGCCTGGTCGTCGGCCATGAACTCGATGAGGCGATTGACGGAATTGAGGCCGATCGCCGTGGCCGAGAAGAACGGCAGCGCCCGATGCCACGCCGCGAACGGGATGACGAGGATGTCGTGGCGGAAGTCGAGATGCGCCTTCTCATGCGCGATGACCGCGGAGCGCTCGGCCTCGCTGAGAACCTCAAGGAGGCCTGTCGACAGGACCGCCGTGCCCTTGCGCGGCCCTTCGGGCAGACAGTAGGCGACGGGCTCGTCCGAGGAGATGATGCGGGTGTCGGGATAATTCTGCGACGGCTCGCTGAGCAGGTGTAAGATCTCGGCATGGCGAAGTCGAGTTCTCCGCGCTGAGTAGAACGTCAGCGCGAGGCAGCCGAGGAGGCGCCCGATGAGCACCAGCGCGATGATGAGGAAGATCCACGCGAGGATCGACAGCTGTGCATGCGATTCGCCGCGGATGAGATCCCACAGTCCGATGGGAAGATTCGGTGCTCCGGGCTCGACGGCGAAGGCCAAGGCCGCGCCGATGAGCGAGAGCCCGCCTGAGAGTCCGACGGCCTGCCAGAGGATGACCTCGGAGATCGGGTCGCTGCGAAACCGGCGCAGCAGCGCGGGAACCGGCCAGGCGAGGAGGAACGCCAACACTCCCAGGAGACACCCGACGATGCTCATGGTGGTACTCGGCCCGCCGTCAGGAGCGCGTCGAGTGGTTGCGCCCCAGAAGGCTGCGCAGGGTCTTCTCGTCGGCCTCCGACACGGTGCCGAGGAAGCGGGCGAGGACGGCCTGACGATCCGGGGCCTGCGAGAGCACCTCGGTCATGAGCTCGGCGACGTGGTCCTCACGGGTCGAGACCGCGAGGTAGCGATGCGGGCGGATGCTCCGATCGCGGGTGACGAAGCCCTTCTTCTCCAGGCGCGTGAGCACGGTGTGGACCGTGGTGAGGGCGAGGTCACGGTCGGCGAGGGCGTCACGCAGCTCCGCGGCGCTGAGGCCGTCCTCGTGCGCCCAGATGGCGTCCATGACGCTGCGTTCGAGTTCGCCCAGAGTTCCCACGATGTCCTTGTCCTCGGTAGTGACCGCGCCGCCTGCGGCGCCGGTCCGGCTGGAGCCCCCATTCTACCTCTACATGGTGTCGAATTCCATGTGAGACGCGCCTCTGCGTCAGCCGTGCCTATTCTCCCGTCTGTGGGTGCTGACCTGCGCGGACACGGATGCCGGGATGGTCCGGGCTGGAATGTGAGACAGTGGCTTTCAGAGTTCTACCAAGCGTAGAATTCTACGTGTTGTAGAAAGTTTCCCCTCGACGACTAGAACGGAGAAGCCCATGGAACTGGATCCGGTGCTCATCGGACGCTGGCAGTTCGGCATCACCACCGTCTATCACTTCTGGATGGTTCCCCTCACGCTCGGGCTCGGCATGCTCGTCGCGATCCTCCAGACGATGTACCACCGCACCGACAATGAGGTCTACCTGCGGGCCACGAAGTTCTTCGGCAAGCTCTATCTCATCAACTTCATCATGGGCGTGGCCACCGGTCTCGTCCAGGAGTTCCAGTTCGGCATGGCCTGGAGCGAGTACTCCCGCTTCGTCGGCGACGTCTTCGGCGCCCCGCTGGCGATGGAGGCGCTCATCGCGTTCTTCCTCGAATCGACGTTCCTCGGTCTGTGGATCTTCGGCTGGGGCAGGCTCAGCCGACCCGTCCACCTCACCGTGCTGTGGTGTGCCGTCATCGGCTCGTGGATCTCCGCGTTCTTCATCATCGTCGCGAACTCGTGGATGCAGCACCCCGTCGGCGTCGAACTCGTCGACGGCAAGCCGGTGATGACCGACGTCTGGGCGGTGCTCGGCAACAACACGGCGATCGCCGCCTACACCCACACGCTCTTCGGCGCCGTCGCCGTCGGCGGCAGCTTCCTCGTCGGCATCTCGTGGTACCACCTCTACCGGCGGCGCAAGGACGGCATCGACACCGTCGGCAAGGACGGCAGGGTCATCGTCGGCAGCGCCCCCGATGTGCCCGGTCGCGACGCGATCGACTACCGCGTGTGGATCAAGTGCCTGCGCATCGGCGCGATCTCCGGCATCATCGCCTTCGCCGGCGTCTCGATCACCGGTGACATCCAGGCGAAGCTGATGTTCGAGCAGCAGCCGATGAAGATGGCCTCGGCCGAGGGCGCCTGCCACGACGGCACGGAGTTCTCCGTGCTCACCGTCGGCGACCTGCAGTCGAACAACTGCTCCGACGTCCAGTCCGTGCTCGAGATCCCCGGTCTGCTCTCGTTCCTCGCCAAGGGTGACTTCAGCACCCCGGTCCACGGGGTCAACACCCTCCTGCCGGAGTACCAGGAGCGGTACGGGACGAACCTACCCGACGATCCGCGCTACGGCGAGCACGCCGGCGAGCCGATCGACTACCAGCCCATCATGATCGTCACCTACTGGGGCTTCCGTGCGATGATCGGCTTCGGCTTCGTCGCCGTCGGAGTGTGCGCGCTGGCCCTGTGGATCACGAGGAAGGGCACGGTGCCGGCGTCGCCCTGGATGATGCGCGGGGCGCTGCTGGCGATCACCGCACCGTTCATCGCGAACTCGGCGGGGTGGATCTTCACCGAGATGGGCCGCCAGCCCTTCGTCGTCGCCCCCAACCCGGCCCAGCTCGACGGTGTCTACATGTTCACCCAAGCTGCCCTCTCACCGCAGCTGACCCCGGCGATGCTGCTGTTCTCCCTCATCAGCCTCACCCTCGTCTACGGCGGGCTGATGGTCGTCGAACTCAAACTCATCATCAAGTACACCAGAGGAGGGGTCGCCTCGGCGATGCCCGAACTCGCCGAGTCCAACAAGAAGCCCACGATCACCGGCAACGACGACGACGTTCTGTCGTTCGCGTACTGAGGAGGAGAAGACAGATGGAAATCCTGGCAACGATCTGGTTCGTCCTCATCGCCGTCCTGTGGATCGGCTACCTGTTCCTCGACGGGTTCGACCTCGGAGTCGGCATGCTCATGCCGATCTTCACGAAGGACGAGCGCGGCAGGCGCGTTCTGCTCAACTCGATCGGACCCGTCTGGGACGGCAACGAGGTGTGGCTGATCACGGCGGCCGGCGCGATGTTCGCGGCGTTCCCGCACTGGTACGCCTCCCTCTTCAGCGCCCTCTACATCCCGCTCACGCTCTGCCTGCTCGGGCTCATCTTCCGCGCCGTGGCCATCGAATACCGCGGAAAGGGCCACACGCAGCGCTGGCTGACGTTCTGGACCTGGGCGATGGCCATCGGCTCGGCCGTCGTCGCGTTCCTCATCGGCGCCCTCCTCGTCATCACGACGACGGGTCTGCCGCTCAACGAGAACGGCGACATGGTCGGCGGTCCCTTCGCATGGCTCGGCTGGCCCGCCCTCCTCGGCGGACTCGGCGGTGTCGGCTTCAGCTTCGTCCACGGGCTCATGTTCCTCTGCCTCAAGACCGACGGTGAGCTGCGGGCCAAGGCCCGCCGCTGGGCACGGGCGACGACCCTGCCGTTCGCGATTCCCTTCCTCCTCTGGTTCGCCTTCTCGATCCGCCACGGCGCGTGGCTGATCGTGCCGGTCGCGATCGCCCTCATCGCGCTCATCGCCTCGTTCGTCGCACTGCGGGCCGGGGCGGAGAAGAAGGCGTTCTTCCTCCACGGCGTCTTCCTCCTCGCCGGGATGGGCGCGGTCTTCGCCGGTGTGTTCCCGAACGTCCTGCCCTCGACGCTCGATCCGGCGTTCTCGCTGACGATCGCCACCGCGTCGTCGTCGGACTACACGCTCGGAGTCATGCTCGTCGTCACCGCGATCTTCTTCCCGATCGTGCTCGGCTACCAGATCTTCAGCTACCGGCAGTACCTCAACCGACTCACGGAGTCGCACATCCCCGACGCCCACAAGGTGCCGGCGGCGATCCGCTCGTGAGCTCGCCACTGGGGATCCTCCTGTCGCTGCCCGACGGCAGGAGGAGCCTCGTCCTCTCCGTGACGAGCGCGGCAGCACGCGCTGTCGGCATCGTCTTCATCGCCGAGGCGCTCGTGCGCACGATCCTCGACCTCGGTTCGCTCCCACTGTGGATCGTCCTCGGCCTCCTGGGCGCCGGACTGCGCGGAGCGAGCCTGTGGGCCGACCACAGCCTCGGCACCGGGGCAGCCGCCGCGGCGAAGCGCGGACTGCGCGCCGGCATCCTCTCCACGCTCCTGGCCAGGCGCGGGATGCCCCGGGCCAAGGCCGCGGTGACGGTGACGCGCGGGGTCGACGACCTCGACGACTACTTCACGACGGTCGTGCCCGCACTCACCCAGGCTGCGGTCGTGCCCGCGGTGCTCCTCGTGCGGATCCTCTTCGCCGACCTCCTCTCGGCGGTCATCATCATCGCGTGCCTGCCGCTCGTCCCGCTGTTCATGGTTCTCATCGGCCGCTACACCGAGGAGACGACGGCAGAGAGCACACGCGCGCTCGAGCGGATGTCGGACCACCTCGCCGAACTCGCCGAAGGCCTGCCGGTCCTCATCGGACTCGGCCGGTCCCGGGAGCACGCCCGCACCCTGCGCAGGCTGAGCACCGACTACCACCAGGCGAATCTCGCGACGCTGCGCATCGCGTTCCTCTCGAGCCTCGCCCTCGAACTCATCGCGACGATCTCCGTGGCCCTCGTCGCCGTCGTCATCGGCGTGCGCCTCGTCTACGGCACGATGGACCTGAGCGACGGACTGCTCGCGCTGCTGCTCGCCCCCGAGTGCTTCATGCCGCTGCGCGCCCTCGGCGCCGGATTCCACGCCAGTGAGAACGGCCGCGAGTCCTACGACCGGGCCCAGGCACTCCTCGCCGAGGCCGAGGATGAAACCGGTCCCGCCGAGGCGGCTGCGCACGCCGGTCATGCCGTGACCTACGCCGACGGAACCACCGTCGCCTGGGACGGTTCCATCCCGACCACCCCGGGCATCACCGCGGTCCTCGGCCCCTCCGGGGCGGGGAAGTCGACGATCCTCGCGGCGCTCTCGGGCAGCCTCGCGGCGGGAGCGACGGCGACCCTGGACCCCGCCCGCGCCGCCCTCGTGCCGCAGACCCCGCGGACCTTCGGGGCGACGCTCGGTGAAGAGCTCGCGACCTTCGGACTCACCGGTGCCACCGCCGAGGCCGCACTGCGCGCCGCGGGCCTTCCCACTGCTCTCGACCTGCCCACCGGCGCGCTCAGCCCCGGACAGCTGCGCCGGCTCGCCCTCGTGCGCGTGGGCGGCAGGGACACCGATCTCCTCATCCTCGATGAGCCGACCGCCCACCTCGACGACGACAATGCGGAGACCATCATCGCGATGATCGCCGAGGCGGCCGCCTCGACCCGCGTCGTCCTCGCCAGCCATGACCCGCGGGTGCTCGCGCTCGCGACCGACACGATCACCCCGCGTGTCACCGCGGCCCCGGTCTCCGCCTCCGCCGGCCCGGTCGAGGAGAGCACCGCGGGCACCGCGACGGCCGAGTCGCGTGATCCGGGCACGACGACCCCGGGCACGACGACCCCGGGCACGACGGCGACCGTTGAGGCCCGGGCGCGGGCATCCGCTGGGACCCCGGCGGCCGACGACCGCTCCGGGGACACGACGGTCGAGCCGCCCGAACGCGGCCACGACGACGTGCCCGTACCCGGGAGTCTGCGCCGGCGCGCGGCAACGCTGCGCACCGCACTGCCGCTGATGCGGTGGACGATGCTCATCGCCCTCCTCACCGCGTGCGCCTCGAGCCTCGCCGCGATCTCGCTCACCGCACTCTCCGGGTGGCTCATCGTCGAAGCTTCGTACGGGCCGCCGATCATGACGCTGCTCGTCGCGATCGTCGGAGTGCGCTTCTTCGGTCTCAGCCGCTCGATCTTCCTCTACGTCAGCCGCCTCAACCTCCATTCGGCGATCTTCTCCGCCCTCGGGCGCCTGCGCTCGGTGCTGTGGTCGCATTTCGAGCGCGCGGGCATGAGCGACCGCACGATGCTCACCTCGGACACGGCGCTGACGACGATGGTCGCCGATGCCGACGAGGTCCGGGACCTCGTGCCGCGCACCCTCTTCCCGCCCGTCGTCTCCGCGCTCGTCGTCGTCGCCGTCATCGTCGCCACCGCGATCCTCGATCCGGGGTCGGTGCCCGTCCTCGTCGCTCTCGCGCTCGTCAATCTCGTCGTCGTCCCCCTCGTCTTCGTCCGCGCCGAGGCGCCGTGGGCCCGGCGGATCCGCGCAGGACAGGCACGGATCCTCTCCCTCCTCGCCCGCGCGCTCGGGGCGAAGACCGATCTCAGCGCCAACGGCGCGACCGCCGCCGTCCTCGCCCGGCTCACTGCGGCCGAAGACGAGCTCGAGACCGCGCAGCGCGCCTCGGCGCGGAACTTCGGGGCTGCCCAGCTGTGGGTCGAGGTGACCACGGTGCTCGCCGCCATCGTCATCGCCCTCATCTCCCCGGCGCCCACGGAGATCCTCGCCGTCGTCGTCCTCAGCACCTTCGGTCTCGTCGACCCGCTGGCCTCGGCGCTCACGGCATGGCGGCAGATGCCCGCCCTCGGGATCGCCCTCGACCGGCTGCCGCCCGTCACCGCGGACTCCCGCCACGACGACGATGAGGCCGACGACGAGGCCGTCGACGACGATGAGGCCGCCGTCAGCCCGGCGGCCGCCTCGGCGCTCACCGACCTCGACCTCGCCGACGTCACCGTCGGCTGGGACGGCGTCCCCGTCCTCGACGATCTCGACCTCTTCGCGGATGCGGACCGGTGGACGGTCGTGTGCGGGGAGAGCGGCAGCGGGAAGACGACGACGGTGAGCGTCCTCCTGCGATTCCTCACCCCGTGGCGCGGGCGCTACGACGCACGGGAGCGGAACGGGAAGCGCATCGACGTCCTCGCGCTCGATCCCGCCGAGCTCGCCGGTCGGATCGCGTGGTGCCCGCAGGAGGCGCACGTGTTCCGGTCGACGGTGCGCGGCAACCTCGCCCTGGCGCGCCGGGATGTGCCGGATGATGAGGAGATGTTCGCCGCGCTCACCGCGGCCGGGCTCGGGCACTGGGCGAGCCCCGAGGGCCTCGACCGCTGGGTCGGGGACCACGGGTCGGAGATCTCAGGAGGGGAGAGGCAGCGCCTCGCCGTCGCGCGCACCCTGCTCAGCGGGGCCGAGGTCATCGTCCTCGACGAACCCACCGCGCACCTCGATGCGGCCACGGCGCACCGCCTCGTCGCGGACCTGCGGGCCAACCTTCCGGGTCACACGGTCATCATGGTCACCCACGATGAGAGCCTCATCGACTCCGGCGACCGCGTGCTGCGGTTGGGAACGGACGTCAGTCCCGCTTCGATCCGAACATGATCTCGTCCCAGCTCGGAACCGAGGCACGGCTGCTCTTCTTCTTCGCCTTCGACTCGGTGTCCTTCGAGGTCTCGACACCGTCGCTGACCCCGGGCTCGTTGAGCAGGGAGAGCTGGTTGTCGTCGTCGAACGTGCCGACCTCCTGAGTCGGCTCCTGCGGCTCCTCATCGCCACCGGATGAGACCTCGGCCTGCGCGGGCTCACGGTCGCCGACCGTCGCCGCGCTCGAGCGGTTCGCCGCCTCGGCGATCCGGTCCTCGAACGCGAACACCTCATCGTCGGTGGCATCGGCGGGACGCCCGGGCGCGGTGTGCGCGCCCTGCGGGTGGGTCTCGGGATCCTCGGTGACGGCGCGGAGGCGACCGCGGGGCTCATCGTCATCGCGACGGCGACGACGGAGGTTCTCGAGGATTCGCCCGGTCTCGGCCTGGTGGTCGCCGAGCGTCGCCGGCTGCTCGGCCGGCCGCTCCGGCGCCTGCGGGTCGGGGGTGTCGATCTCCTCGGTGGTGCGGCGGCTCGAGCTGTAGCCGGGGATCGGACCGGTGTCCGTGGGACCGGAGTCCGCGAGCCACTTCGCCTCATCGTCGAGGGCCGTGAGCGAGCCGCGGTAGTAGTTCCACCCGGCGGTGCGCTTGCGGTCGGCGGCGATGAAGCTGAGCTCGACGTACCAGTTGCCGTCCTGCTGCTTCCACGCGTCCCAGTCCATCGTCTCGATGTCGACATCGCGCATCGCCAGACGGGTCTGGCTGAGCTCGACGAGCGGGGTCGGGTCGCCGTTGGGGTCGTGATCGGAGTAGATGGGGTGCCGGCTCGCGGTGTGGGCCATGTGGGCGCGTTCGGCCAGGGCCGGGCGTTCGTACGTGCGGACCTGGTCGGGGTCGGCGCCGGTGGCCGCGATGACCTCTTCGGCGCTCATCCCGCCGCGGATCATCGCCTGGATGTCGCGCGGGCGGATGGGGGAGTCGGAGCGCACGACAGCCCTGTCCTTGCGCACAGCCGCATAGAGGGACTCGTCGAGTCTCAGTCGATACTGTGCCCCGGAGTCATCGCCGAGGAGCAGATGAGTGCCGTCGGCATCGACCCCGTGCAAGATGAGTTCACGCATTTCGCTCCTTTATCGCTTCTCATGAAGAATCGTGTCACGACCACACCGCTCAGCCCCGCAGATTTGCTCGCGAGTCGCGAAATCCCGGCGAATTCGGCGGGCCGGGGTGCGCACGGGCAGCGGCGGGCGGCGATCGTGAGTCGATCGTGCTCAGGGTGCGGACAACGGGCAAGCGATCTCTACACGCTGTAAAATCTCTGACGTGAATACGACAGCCCCCATCGACACCCTTGTCCTCATGTCCTTCGGCGGACCGGAATCGCCCGAGGAGGTCGTTCCGTTCCTCAAGAACGTCACTGCGGGGCGCGGCATCCCCGACGAGCGCCTCGAGGAGGTCGGAGAGCACTACTACGGATTCGGCGGCAAGTCCCCGATCAACGACCAGAACAAGGCGCTGCTGGCGGCTCTGCGCGCCGAACTCGAGCGGCGCGGCCTCGACCTCCCGCTCGTGTGGGGCAATCGCAACTGGGAGCCCTACCTCACCGATGTCGCCCGCACCGAGGCGGCGGCCGGCCGTTCCCGCTTCCTCGCGATCGACACCTCGGCGTACTCCTCCTACTCCTCGTGCCGGCAGTACCGTGAGGACTTCGCCGGCACGGTCTCAGGTCTCGCCGACGAGGGCGTCGAGGTGAGCTTCGACAAGGTCCGTCAGTTCTTCAACCATCCCGGCTACGCCGAGGCGTGCGCGGCGCTGCTGCGCGAAGGTCTCGACGACTTCCGGACCCAGGTCGGCGCCCTCGACCCGGCCCGTCACCGGATCCTCTTCGTCACGCATTCGATCCCCGATGTCATGCAGGAGGCCTCGGCGGTGGCGACCGTGGGCTACCAGGCCCAGCATGAGGAGCTCATGGAGCACCTCCTCGGCGGTCTCGCCGAGGCGGACCGGCTGCCCGCGGAGCTCGTCTACTGCTCCCGGTCGGGTGCCCCGCACGTGCCGTGGCTCGAACCCGACGTCAACGACCGCATGGAGGAGCTCGCCGCCGAGGGCGTCACCGGTGTCGTCCTCGCCCCGATCGGCTTCATCTCCGACCACATGGAGGTCGCCTTCGACCTCGACACCGAGGCGAAGGAGACGGCGGAGGAGCTCGGCCTCGCGTTCACCCGCGTGGCCACCGTCGGCACGCATCCGACGTTCGTCTCAGGCCTCGTCGACCTCGTCGAGGAGCGCATCGCGCAGCTGTCCGGGCAGACTCCGGAGACCCCGGCGATCCCCGGCACACGTGCGCTGACCCCCGGCAGCGGGGCGTGCAGCATCGAATGCTGCCGGGGCCGGGTCGAGCGCCCGACCCTGCCGAACTGGCCCTCGGCCTGAGACCGGCGCAGCAGCCCGGCCCACACGGATGCGGCCCCTCCCGAATGATCTCGGAAGGGGCCGCATCCGTGTGTCTGAGGTCTGTGCGCCTGAGGCGTGGCTGCTCGGGTCAGGATTCCCGCGGTTCGGGGATGACCGGGATCGCGCCGGTCTCGGCCTTGATGACCTCGGCGATCGGGCCGGTGTCGACGTCGTTGCGGTCGGCGAGTTCGAGGAGGTTCTCGAGGTCGTCGATGAGGCTCTCGACGAGGAAGTCGTCGCCGGCATCCCTGGCGTCGTGTAGGCGATGACGGACATCGTCGATTCTGTTATCGAGCTGATCTGCGAATTCACTCATCGTGCATCCGTCCTTCCGACAATAGGCCGCCGGGGATGAGGTCGAGTCATCGCCGACGTGTGGTCGTTTCTCTCCGAGGCCGGCATGCTCGCTCAGCGTCGTCTCCTGCATTCTCGCAGAGCTTTTCGAGAGTCGTATGTGTGTCCTTCGTCATCGTGACGAGAATCACCGTGACAGGGTACCATCTGCTCTTGCCAAAGGGTACTGGGCAGTGCACAATGCTGGGGACACGATAGGCGACAGGGGCTGAAACTCCATTTCAGCACACCCGACAGAGAGCGATGAGGCCATATGGCAACCGACTACGACGCACCTCGCAAGCACGACGACGAAATCAAGAGCGACTCGATCGAGCAGCTCAAGGCGCAGCGCTCGCAGGCGCAGGCCAGCAAGATCGACGAGGACGAGACGGCAGCGGCCGAAGGGTTCGAACTTCCCGGCGCCGACCTGTCGAACGAAGAGCTCTCGGTGCGCGTGCTTCCGAAGCAGAACGACGAATTCACCTGCATGGAGTGCTTCCTCGTCCGTCACCGTTCGCAGCTGGCGAGCGATGAGGGCGGAATCCTCATCTGCACGGACTGCGCAGGCTGAGCGTCGCGACATCCCCACCAAGACGAATGCGCCCCTTCGAGGGCGCGTTTTTCGTTGGTCGGGCGCTTGTGGTGCAGGCGGGCACCGGCGGCGCGGGCGCGCGGCGCGGCCGTCCTCAGGCGCGCAGGGCGGCGGCGAGCTCCTCGGGGTGCCGACTCGAGACGAGCCAGTACGGGGTGGGGTCGGAGGCGTCGTCGATGTCGATGCGCACTGCGGTCTTCACCCAGGGGCGGAGCACGAGGAAGGCGCGGGCGTCGAGTCCGGTGCCACGGGCCTCACGGGCCGCCTCGATGCCGAGGGCCTCGACGCCGCCGAGGAACGTGCGATCGATGTGGGCATCGCCGACGAAGAGCTGGTGGTCGGTGACGATGATCGTGATCCCCAGCGAGCGCAGCCACCACGCGAGCAGAGCGAACGTGACGACGGGCAGGATGAAGGCGCCGAGCGTCCAGACGGGGAGGACCATGGCCGCTGTCGAGACGGCGGCGACGGCGATGAGCACCCACATGGCGGGCGAGGGGCTGACCTTCTCCCGGTAGGCCACCTGCGAATCGGTATGAGTCTGAGCCATGTCCTCCATTCTCCCACAGCGCGCATGTTTGAAGCGCTCAGGCTTGGGCACTAGAGTGCAACCTTGTGACAGAAGGCTTGCGCATCGAAATCACCCTCGTCGACGACGGAATGGCCCCGCCGAGCTACGCCCACGCGTCCGACGCCGGCGCGGACCTGTGCTCGGCGATCGACTTCACCCTCGAACCGTTCGAACGGCGCACCGTGCCCACCGGGATCGCGATCGCGCTCCCGCCCGGCCATGCCGGTTTCGTCCACCCCCGCTCGGGGCTCTCGAGCAGGCACGGCGTCACCGTCGTCAACGCTCCGGGGACGATCGACTCCGGATACCGCGGCGAGATCAAGGTGCCGCTCATCAACCTCGACCCGACCGTGCCGCTGCGCATCACCCGCGGTGACCGCATCGCCCAGCTCATCATTCAGGAGATCCGACAGGCCGCATTCACCGTCGTCGACACCCTCGACGACAGCGACCGCGGCACCGGCGGATTCGGCTCCACCGGCGGAGTCGTCTCCGGTCTCAACGCAGAAGTGGAGTGAAGGACAATGGGACTGTTCTCACGTTTTTCGAAGAAGTCATCGACCGTGGACGAGGAGTCCGCGAGCGACCGCAGCACCGACGAGGAGATCGTCGACGAGGACGTCGCTGACGATCACGACAGCGCTGACGATCACGACAGCGCTGATGACGCCGAGGCGGTCGCCGAGACCGAGGCGGAGGCCGAGGACCTCGACGACGATGAGGTCCTGGAGAAGTCCGCACCGCTCGACCGGGCCGAGAAGGGCCCCTTCGACGCGGCCGAGGACTACCCCGAGCTCAACCGCCTCGACCTCGGTGCGCTCAAGGTGCCCGTCGTCGACGGCATGCAGATCCGCCTCGACACCGACGACGATTCGCAGCGCGTGCTCGCCGTGACCCTCATCCACGACGGTGGGGGAGTCCAGCTCCAGGCGTTCGCCACCCCGCGATCCGAGGGACTGTGGAACACCGTGCGCCGGCAGCTCACCGAATCCGTCGAATCCCAGGGCGGGGAGTGCACCGAACTCCACACCGGGCTCGGCCGTGAGCTCGCCGTCGAGGTGCCCGCGAAGACCGAGGACGGACGTCCCGGCAAGCGTGCGATGCGGTTCGCCGGCGTCGACGGTCCGCGCTGGTTCGTCCGCGCCGTGTTCTCCGGCAAGGCCGTCACCGACGCCGAGGTGCGCGCTGAGCTCAGCGCGCTCGTGCGCGGTGTCGTCGTCGACCGCGGCGACGAGGCGATGGCTCCCCGTGAGCTCATCGCCCTCACCGCCCCCGAGGTCGATGCGGCCCCCGAGCCCGAGGACGAGACCGAGGACATCAACCCGTTCGCCCGCGGACCCGAGATCACCGAGGTCCGCTGATCGCCATGCTCGATCTTCTCAGCCGGCTCACGCAGAGCCTGGGCTCCCGCGACGACGATGCCCGCGAGGACCTGCGGATGGCCAGCCGGATTCCCGGCGTCGTGAGCATCGGCGACATCGCCCCGCGGGCGATGGTCCGCGTCGCCGGGGTCGTCAGCGCCGTGACGCGGTCGACGAACGCCGACAACCCGCGCCTGACGATCACCGTCTCCGACGGCACCGGCGACGTCGAGGCCCAGTTCCTCGGCCGCCGCGAGATCAGCGGCATCAAGCCCGGCGCGCTCCTCGTCCTCGAGGGTCGGTTCTGCGACCGCGACGGTGTGCTCGCCGCCCACAACCCCGTCTACGAACTCGTCGCCCGGGGCGACGACCACGAGTGAGCGCCGACTGATCGTCAGCGGTCAGCGCGTCGGAGTGCTCAGTCCGTGCTGTCGGCCCTGGCCGCGGCCTGGAGCAGGCTGAGCAGCGCCCCTTCCTGATCGGGGGAGGAGAGGAAGAAGAGCTCGTCGCCGGCCTCGACGACGTCATCGGCGCTCGGCGCGAAGGCGCGGGCGTTGCGGATGATCGCGACGAGCACGGTGTCGACGGGGAACGCGATGTTCCCGATCCGGGAGGCCACGAGGTCCGAGGACTCGTTGACGGTGAACTCCATGAGGCCGGCCTGCCCGCGTTCGAAGCTCATGAGATGGACGAGACCGCCGACCTCGACGGCCTCCTCGACGAGCGCGGTCATCAGCCGCGGCGTCGACACCGCGACGTCGACGCCCCAGTTGTCGTCGAAGAGCCATTCGTTCTTCGGATTGTTGACCCGGGAGACGGTGCGGGGCACCCCGAACTCCGTCTTCGCGAGGAGGGAGAGGACGAGGTTCGTCTTGTCGTCACCGGTGGCGGCGACGACGACGTCGGCTTCCTCGAGCTTCGCCTCCCCGAGACCGGCGAGCTCGCACGCATCGGAGAGGAGCCACTGGGCGCCGGGGATCTTCTCGTGCGCGAGGGCCTCCTTGCTCTGGTCGATGAGGAGGACGGAGTGGCCCTTGTCGAGCAGCTCCCTGGCCACCGAACGGCCCACCGACCCGGCTCCGGCGATGACGACTCTCATTCTTCTTCCTCCCTGGAGGTCACGGGCTTGTCGAGGATGCGCGCGATCTCGTCGAGGCGGTCGACGGGGCACATGAGGTGGACGAGGTCACCGTCCTGGAGCAGGAGGTCGTCGGTGGCGACGATGCCCTCCGAGAGTCGCGTGACATACGCGACGCGGGCCTGGGTGGCCTCCTCGATCTCCGCGATCGGCCGGGCCACCCAGCTGGGGTCGAGGTGCACCTCGGCGAGGACGAGGTTGCCCGAGGGCTCCCGGTACTCGGTGATCGACCCCTGCGGGACGAGTTTGCGCATCACCTGCTCGGCCGTCCACCGCACGGTCGGCACCGTCGGAATGCCGAGGCGCTCGAAGACCTGCGCCCGATCGGGATCGTAGATGCGGGCCGCGACATTGGGCACACCGAAGGTCTCCCGGGCGACACGCGCGGCGAGGATGTTGGAATTGTCTCCGCTCGAGACCGCGGCGAACGCGAACGCGTCGGCGGTGCGGGCCTGCGTGAGGGTCTCCCGGTCGAATCCGAGGCCGGTGATCGTCGATCCTGTGAAGTCCGGCCCGAGCTTGAGGAAGGCATCGGGGTCCCGGTCGACGACGGCGACGGAATGGCCGTTGGCATCAAGTGCCCTGGCCAGGGTCGCCCCGACTCGGCCGCAGCCCATGATGACGAAGTGCATGGTCATCCCTTCCGACAATTGCTCTACCATTGGTGCTCGTGGCCAGCAGTTTTTCTGATGCCGTCAAAAGACTACTCGTTGGACGGCCGTTCCGCAGTGAGGACAGGCGTGCTCCTGCGCTGAAGAAGCGCATCGCCATGCCCGTGTTCGCCTCGGACATGCTCTCCTCGGTGGCGTACGCCCCGGATGAGATCCTCCTGGCCCTGTCCCTGACGACGCTCGTCTCGATCACCGCCGCCCCGTGGATCGGCGCGGCCGTCGGCGCGGTCATCCTCGTCATCGTCGCGTGCTACCGCCTCAACGTCCGCGCCTACCCGTCGGGAGGAGGGGACTACGAGGTCGCGTCGAAGAACCTCGGCCCCCGCGCCGGTCTCATCGTCGCCGCCGCCCTCCTCGTCGACTACGTCCTCACCCTGGCCGTGTCGATGACGGTCTTCGCCGCCTACATCACGACGGCGTTCCCGCTGCTCGCGCCCTACCGGGTGCCGGTGGCGATCGTCGGCATCCTCGTCATCTCCCTCGCCGGCCTCCGCGGGTCCCGGGCCACCCCGGTGCTCCTGGCGATCCCGACGTACCTCTTCCTCGGCGCGGTGTTCCTCACGATGATCGTCGGCCTCGTCCAGGTCGGGCTCGGTGAGACCCCGCAGGCCGAGACCGCGAACTACACGATCGTCCACGATGCGGTGACGGATCAGGCGACCCTGGGGCTTGCGACCGTCCTCATCGTCCTCCGCGCGTTCTCCTCCGGGTCGGTGGCCCTCGCCGGCGTCCAGACCGTGGCCACCGCGGTGCCGGCCTTCAAGAAGCCGCGGGGGAAGAACGCCGGCAACACGCTCGTCCTCTCCGGATTCCTCGCCGCCGTCATGCTCACCGGACTGACGTATCTCGCCTCGGTGACCGGGGTGAAGTACGTCGACGACCCGCACCTCTACCTCGTCCGCCCCGACGGAAGCCCCGTCTCGGCCGAATACGAGCAGGAACCGGTCCTCGGGCAGCTCGCCCACACGATCTTCGCCGACACGCCCCTGATGTTCTTCCTCGTCGTCCTCGTCGCCGCTCTCGTCCTCATCGTCGCCGCGAACACCGCGGTCGAGGGCTTCCCGGGGCTGGCCTCCCGGCTCGCCCGTGACGGCTTCCTGCCCCGGCAGCTCGCGACGAAGGGCGACCGGCTGACGTTCTCCAACGGCATCCTCCTCCTCGCCGTCGCCGCGATCGTCCTCGTCGTCGCGACGAACGCCTCGGCGACGACCCTCATCCAGCTCTACCTCGTCGGCGTCTTCGCGAGCTTTGTCGTCGGCCAGCTCGGCATGGTGCTCCACTGGAACAAGCGCCTGCGGCTCGTCATCGACCCCAAGGCGCGGATGCGGATGCGCTTCAACCGGGCGGTCAACACCGTCGGCTGCGTCATCGCTGCCGGCGTCCTCATCGTCGTCATCGTCTCGAAGTTCCTCGCCGGGGCGTGGATCGCGGTGGCGGCGATGGCCGGGCTCTTCCTCGTCATGGGCGCCATCCACCGCCACTATTCGCGGGTCGCGAGCGAACTCGCCCCCGAGGCCAACGTCGACTCGCGGACGATCCCGTCGAACACGCACGCGATCGTCGTCGTCAACGAGATCAACAAACCGACCCTGCGGGCGCTGTCGTATGCGCGGGTGGCGCGGTCGACCCAGCTCGAAGCCGTCACCGTCGCCGTCGACGAGGAGGCGGCGGAGAAGCTGCAGAAGCGGTGGAACGAGATGGAGCTGCCCGTCCCGCTCACGGTGCTCGCCTCGCCGTACCGCGAACTCGTCCGCCCGCTCATCGCCCACGTCCTCGCGATCCGGCGGCGCTCACCGCGCGACCTCGTCATCGTCTACATCCCGCAGTACATCGTCGGACGCTGGTGGGAGCACCTTCTCCACAACCAGATCGCGATCAAGCTGCGCACCCGCCTGCTCCTCGTCCCCAACGTCGTCGTCGTCTCCGTCCCGTGGCGGCTGCGCTCGTACTCGCGCGCCCACAGCGGCGACGGTCCGGACTCGGAGGCCCCGCTCTACGGTCAGGTGCCGAAGCCATGACGGCCGATCCGCTCTCACCCGGTGACGTGGTCGAGCTGCGCATCGCGGGGCCGGCCGCGGGCGGCACCTCAGTGGCCCGCCTCGACGGTCGTGTCGTCTTCGTCGCCGGCGCCCTGCCCGGCGAGTCGATCCGCGCCCGGCTCACCGAGACCGGGAAGGTCCTGCGCGCCGAGGTCACCGAGGTGCTCGACCCGTCGCCGCACCGCGTGCCCGACCGGCGCGCCGGCTTCCTCGCCGAGGCCGGGGGCGGGCTCTTCGGCGGCATGGAGTACGCCCACGTCGACCTCGCCCACAGCCGAGAGCTCAAGGGCCAGGTCATCGCCGATCAGCTCTCCCGCATCGGCGGCATCGACCGGGACGTCACCGTCGCCGCGGCACCGGGGGAGGAGACCGGGCTCGAGTGGCGCACCCGCATTCAGCTCGCCGTGAGCGGCACCGGTGAGCTCGGGATGCTGCGCTCCCGCAGCCACGACGTCGTCCCCGTCACCCGTGCCCCGCTCGCCGTGCCCGCGATCGCCGAGGCGGACCTGACGTCCCTGCGCCTGCCCGGTGCCGAGAGGGTCGAGTTCGCGTGGGCGGGCAGCACCGGCGCGGTCATCGTCCGCGGGGAGACCGACCGGGCCGGACTCGACGTGCTCGCCGAGTCCCTGCCCGAGCAGTGGTCGATCCTCGCAGGCCCCGCCGCCCCCGCCCGATCGGCGAGTCGGTCCGGTGCCGGTCGCGGTGGGAGACGCCGCGGTCAGGGCCGGGGAGGCAGCCGTCACCGGGGTGCGGGACGGTCGACCGCCTCGGCGCCGGTGCTCGAGGTCATCCGGGGAACCGATCATCTGCTTCAGACGGCGGCGGGACGGGACTTCCGCGTCGCCGCCGACGGCTTCTGGCAGGTGCACGTCGACGCGCCGGGCGTCCTCACCGACGCGGTGCGGGCGGCCGTGCCGGCCGACGCGCGCACGCTCACCGACCTCTACTGCGGGGTCGGGCTGCTCGGCATCACGGCCGCCGAGGCGACCGGGGCGAGGCTCTTCGGCGTCGAAGGGGTCGGTCCGGCGATCGAGAACGCCCGGATCAATGCCGCCGGCATCGATGCCCGGTTCGTCGCCGGCCGCGTCGACACGGCCGACTTCCCGAGCTCCGATGTCCTCCTCCTCGACCCGCCGCGTGCCGGCGCCGGGAAGGCGGTGACCGACCGGCTCAGCGCCGATGGCCCCGAGACGATCGTCTACGTCTCGTGCGACGCCGGGACGCTCGCCCGCGATCTCGCGCAGCTGAGCGCCGGCGGCTACACGATCGAGAGCCTTGTCGGTCACGACCTCTTCCCGCTCACCGCGCACGTCGAGACCGTCACGGTGCTGCGGCGCTGATCAGACGGTGCTGCGGCGCTGAGGAGACGGTGCTCACCTCGGGACCGGGGGACCGCCTCGGCGCGGATCAGGCGACCCGGGTCTTCGCGGGCAGGAGGACGAGGACGATGAGGGCGAGGAAGGTCGTGAGGAAGCCGAGCAGGCCCCACCAGCCGGCGGAGCGGCCCTTCTCCTTCGCCAGCGCATTGCAGATGACGGCGAAGATGATGCCGACGAGGAGCGCACCGAAGCCGAAGCCGGCGCCCAGGGTGAACGGGTCCATGGAGACTCCTTGACGTGGTCCGCGACAGGTGCGGAGATGGGCGATGTCCGCCTCCAGAATAGGAGCGCGGACGTCCCCGGCGCTGTGGTGCCAACCGGAGACCGACGGGTGGAAAACCCGAGGCGGAAGCGGTGTCGCGGTGGTGGTCAAGAGCGGTCGAATGCGCTAGAATTTATCTTGACGTCAAGATACTTTTGGAAACATTTGTGTCGCGTAAATCGGTGCGCGCGCAGGGCCGAGCGCCCGGTTTCTTGGATGAGTGTCGAATGAAACAGGAGAATCACGATGAGCAACGTCGATACGTTCAAATCGAAGAGCACCCTGACCGTGGGCGATACGGACTACGAGATCTATCGCCTCGATCAGGTTGAGGGCTCGGAGAAGCTTCCCTTCAGCCTCAAGGTGCTGCTCGAGAACCTGCTGCGCACCGAAGACGGTGCCAACATCACCGAGGACCACATCAAGGCCCTCGCGAACTGGGATCCCAGCGCCGATCCGAGCACGGAGATCCAGTTCACCCCCGCCCGCGTCGTCATGCAGGACTTCACCGGTGTGCCCTGCATCGTCGACCTCGCGACGATGCGCGAGAAGGTCGCCGAGCTCGGCGGCGACCCGGACAAGGTCAACCCGCTCGCCCCGGCCGAGCTCGTCATCGACCACTCCGTCCAGATCGACTCGTTCGGCACGGCCGATTCGATCGAGCGCAACATGGACATCGAATACCAGCGCAACGGCGAGCGCTACCAGTTCCTCCGCTGGGGCCAGACCGCGTTCGACGACTTCAAGGTCGTTCCCCCCGGCATGGGCATCGTCCACCAGGTCAACATCGAATACCTCGCCCGCGTCGTCATGCCGCGTGAGGTCGACGGGGTGCTGCGCGCCTACCCCGACACCCTCGTCGGCACCGACTCGCACACGACGATGGTCAACGGCCTCGGCGTCCTCGGCTGGGGCGTCGGCGGCATCGAAGCCGAGGCGGCCATGCTCGGCCAGCCCGTCTCGATGCTCATCCCGCGCGTCGTCGGCTTCAAGCTCACCGGGGAGATCCCCTCGGGCGTGACCGCCACCGACGTCGTCCTCACGATCACCGACATGCTCCGCCAGCACGGTGTCGTCGGCAAGTTCGTCGAGTTCTACGGTGAGGGCGTGGCCTCGGTGCCGCTGGCCAACCGTGCGACGATCGGCAACATGAGCCCCGAGTTCGGCTCGACCGCCGCGATCTTCCCGATCGACGACGTGACGATCGACTACCTCAAGCTCACGGGTCGCTCGCCCGAGCAGATCCAGCTCGTCGAGGACTACGCGAAGACCCAGGGACTCTGGCACGATCCGGCCAACGAGGTCGCCTACTCCGAGTACCTCGAGCTCGACCTCTCCAGCGTCGTGCCCTCGATCTCGGGTCCGAAGCGTCCGCAGGACCGCATCGAGCTCTCCGACGCCAAGAGCCAGTTCGCCAAGGACATCCACAACTACGCCGCTCCCGGCGAGGAGTCGAAGTCGGCTCCCGTGTCGACCGGTGACGGACGGAACTTCGAACTCGCCAACGGCGCCGTGGCGATCGCCTCGATCACCTCGTGCACGAACACCTCGAACCCCTCGGTCATGCTCGCCGCGGGTCTGCTCGCCCGCAACGCCCGGGAGCGCGGACTCAACTCGAAGCCGTGGGTGAAGACGTCGATCGCCCCGGGCTCGAAGGTCGTCACCGACTACTACACGAAGGCCGGGCTCATCGAGGACCTCGAGGCGCTCAACTTCTTCGTCGTCGGCTACGGCTGCACGACGTGCATCGGCAACTCGGGTCCCCTCGATGCCGAGATCTCCGAGAGCATCCAGGACAACGACCTCGCCGTCACCGCGGTGCTCTCGGGCAACCGCAACTTCGAGGGCCGCATCAGCCCCGATGTGAAGATGAACTACCTCGCCTCGCCGCCGCTCGTCATCGCCTACGCGCTGGCCGGGACGATGGACTTCGACTTCGAGAACCAGCCGCTGGGCCAGGACAAGGACGGCGTCGACGTCTACCTCAAGGATCTCTGGCCCTCGCCGGAAGAGGTCCAGGCGGTCATCGACTCCTCGATCTCGACCGACATGTTCGACACCGAGTACGGTCGGATCTTCGACGGCGACGAGCGCTGGCAGGCGCTGCAGACGCCCGAGGGTGCGATCTTCGAATGGGACGAGAAGTCGACCTACGTGCGCAAGCCGAACTACTTCGACGGCATGACGCTCGAGACCGTGCCGGTAACCGACATCGAGGGCGCCCGCGTGCTCGCGAAGCTCGGCGACTCGGTGACGACCGACCACATCTCGCCCGCCGGCTCCTTCAAGGCCGACACTCCGGCCGGCAAGTACCTCATCGACCACGGCGTCGAGCGCAAGGACTTCAACTCCTACGGCTCGCGCCGCGGCAACCACGAGGTGATGATCCGCGGCACGTTCGCGAACATCCGCCTGGCCAACCAGCTCCTCGACGGCGTCCAGGGCGGCTTCACGCGTGACTTCACGCAGGAGGGCGCTCCGCAGACGACGATCTACGACGCGTCGGTCAACTACCAGAACGCCGGCATTCCGCTCGTCGTCCTCGGCGGCAAGGAGTACGGTTCGGGATCCTCGCGTGACTGGGCGGCCAAGGGCACGAAGCTGCTCGGCGTCCGCGCGGTCATCGCCGAGAGCTTCGAGCGCATCCACCGCTCGAACCTCATCGGCATGGGCGTCCTCCCGCTCCAGTTCCCCGCCGGGGAATCCGCGGACTCGCTGGGCCTCGACGGCACCGAGACGTTCTCGATCTCCGGTGTCACCGAGCTCAACGAGGGCACCACCCCGAAGACCGTCAAGGTCACCGCGACGAAGGACGACGGCACGACCGTCGACTTCGACGCCGTGGTCCGCATCGACACCCCGGGTGAGGCCGACTACTACCGCAACGGCGGCATCCTCCAGTACGTGCTGCGGCAGCTCGCGACGGCCTGATCCGTCCGCCGGCAGCGTCCCCCGTCTCGACTCCTTCCCGGGGTCGGGGCGGGGGACTCTCGCGTTGAGAGCTGTGACCGACGGAACATCCACGCTCACAAGCTGGGTTGCGGCTTGGGAACGCGCTAAAATGTTCCGAGTGGAAACAGCCGTACCCTCGGCGGACGATGAGCATCGTCCGTCGTCACATCCCAAAAGCGAGGCCGCATGACATTCCTGGAGTCGATCGAGAGTCCTGCGGATCTGCGCGGACTCGATGCGGCCGAGTGCGAGGTGCTCGCGAAGGAGATCCGGGACTTCCTCGTCACCACGGTCGCCGGCACGGGAGGCCATCTCGGCCCCAACCTCGGCGTCGTCGAACTCACGATGGGACTGCACCGGGTCTTCGACTCCCCGCGCGACACGATCCTCTTCGACGTCGGCCACCAGACGTACGTCCACAAGCTGCTCACCGGTCGGATGGCCGAGTTCGGCACGCTGCGCCAGCGGCACGGCCTCTCCGGCTACCCGAGCCGGGCCGAGAGCGACCACGACGTCATCGAGAATTCCCACGCCTCGGCGTCCCTGTCGTGGGCCGACGGCATCGCCAAGGCCCACCAGCTCAAGGGGGAGAGCGACCGCCACGTCGTCGCCGTCATCGGCGACGGGGCGCTGACCGGTGGCATGGCCTGGGAGGCACTCAACACGATCGCCGCCGACACCTCGACGCCGCCGCGCAAACTCGTCATCGTCGTCAACGACAACGGACGCTCCTACGCCCCGACCGTCGGCGGCTTCGCCGCCCACCTCGACGACCTGCGGACGATGACGAGCTACGAGAAGCTCCTCTCGTGGGGCAAGTCGACCCTCCAGCAGTCCGGTGCACCCGGCCGCGCCGCCTACTCCGCGATCCACGGCGTCAAGCGCGGCCTCAAGGACATGGTCAGCGCCGAGCAGACGGGCATGTTCGACGAACTCGGCATCAAATACCTCGGCCCCGTCGACGGGCACGACCTCGCCGCCGTCGAGAAGGCCCTGGCCCGCGCCAAGCAGTACGAGGGCGGACCCGTCATCGTCCACATGATCACGCAGAAGGGCCAGGGCTACGACCCCGCCGTCAACGACGACGCCGACCAGTTCCACTCCGTCGGGGTCATCGACCCCGTGACGGGACGGTCGACCCCGTCGAAGCAGACCTCGTGGACCTCCGTCTTCGGTGACGAGGTCCTCGAGATCGCCCGCGACCGCGACGACGTCGTCGCCGTCACCGCCGCGATGCTCCTGCCGGTCGGGCTCGCGAAGTTCGCCGAAGCCTACCCCGAGCGCGTCTTCGACGTCGGAATCGCCGAACAGCACGCCGTCACCTCGGCGGCGGGACTCGCGTACGGCGGGCTCCACCCGATCGTCTGCATCTACGCGACGTTCCTCAACCGCGCCTTCGACCAGATCCTCATGGACGTCGCCCTCCACGGGCAGGGCGTGACCTTCGTCCTCGACCGGGCCGGCATCACCGGACCCGACGGGGCGAGCCACCACGGGGTGTGGGACATGGCGATGCTGCGCATCGTCCCCGGCCTCCGGCTCGCCGCCCCCCGCGACGGCGCCCGGCTGACCGAGGAGCTGCGCGAAGCCGTCGCCGTCTCCGACGCGCCCACCGTCATCCGCTTCCCCCGCGGCAGCGTCGGCGCCGACGTGCCCGCGGTGCGCCGGACCACAGGCGGCGTCGACATCCTCCGCGAGATCCCCGAGGGCGAGCCCAAGGACGTCCTCATCGTCTCCGTCGGCCCCTTCGCCTCCCGCGCCCATGAGGTCGCCGAGGCGCTGGCCGCCGAGGGCATCACCGCGACGATCATCGACCCCCGCTGGGTCCTGCCGGTGCCCACTGACGTCATCGACCTCGCGATGGAGCACTCCCAGGTCGCCGTCATCGAGGACGGGGTGCGCCTCGGCGGCATCGGCTCCCGCATCCGCAGCGACCTGCGGGCCGCGGACTCCCGGATCGGCGTCGTCGAACTCGGGGCTCCGGACGAATTCCTGCCGCAGGGCACCCGCGACGAGATCCTCGAATACGTCGGCCTCGACGTCGATTCGATGGTCGCCGAGATCGTCAACATCCTCCCCGCCGAGGTGCGCAGCCGGGCAGAACGGGGCACCCGCCGAGGCGCGTGAGCCGAACCGCTAGACCTCGGTGAGAGCGCTAGGCCACTTCCGGGCGATCCAGTCGCCCCAGTCGGCTGCGGCCTGCGGTCCGAAATCGCCGGCGGTCTCGGCCTGGGTGGGCTCCTCGAGCAGGGTCCGCCACTCATCGAGCGCGTCCTGCGTGACCGGCCACGCGGTGCTGTCGCTCCTGCCGCGCTCGGCGACGCGGGCCGCCTGCTGGGCGGGATCGATGGCGAGGTACTCGGTGCGGGCACGGGCCCCGACGGTGCCGGCGAGCCAGCTCAGCGCGATCCGCTCGTCACGGGTCCACAGTCCGAAGTCGAGGACGACGGAGGCCCCGGCGCGGAGGATCTCGACGGCCGTGGCGATGAGTCGGCCTTCGACGACGGTGCGCATTCCGTCGGCCTCCGGGTCGTCGAAGAGCGGTCGCATCCACTCATCGGGGGTCAGCCGCACCGCCGGCAGCGCCGTCGCGAGCTCCTTGGCCCGAGTCGTCTTCCCCGCCCCGACCTGCCCGACCATGAGGACGAGTTCGGGTGCGCTCACGGCAGCGGGAGCGCGGCGAGCGCCGCGGACAGCGCGGGAGTCGTCAGCTCGACCTGCCACGGCCGTGCCCCGCGCTCGGTGAGGAACTCCTCGACGTCGGTGCGGCCCGAGGCCGCGAGCGACTTGACGATCGCAGGCTGGAGGAGCACCTCATGGGGCATCGTCTGTGCCGCGGCCACCTCGGCGACAGCGGTGCGCAGGGCGGCGGTGCGCTCCTTGAGCTCCGTGTGGCTGAACGGCGAACGCGGCTGGCTGCTACGCTCCCGCTTCGGCGGCAGCTCCTCCGGGGTCAGCTGTCCGGCCTTGCGCAGCGCGCGGAAGAGCCGGACGGACTCCGTGCGGGAGAGCCTGGGCCAGCGGTCGAGGATGTCATCGCTCGAACGCACCCGCGCTCGTGCGAGATCGATGAGCTCACGGTCGCGGAGCACCTTCGACGGGGCGAGATCGGTCTCGGCGGCCATCGCGTCCCTGGCCTCCCAGAGGGCGCGCACCTTCGCCAGCTCCGCACGGGACCCCAGCTTCGCGACTCCGCTCGTGCGCCGCCACGGCTCGGCGTGGACCTTGGGCTCGAACGACAGCAGGTGCGCGAACTCCTGCTGCGCGAACTCCCATTTGCCCGCCTGCCGCAGCTCCTCGGCGAGGATGTCGCGGATCGGCACGAGGACTTCGACGTCGAGGGCGGCGTAGTTGAGCCACTCCTCCGGCAGGGGCCGCGTCGACCAGTCCGCCGCGGAGTGCTCCTTGGCCAACCGGATCCCGAGGGTGGCCTCGGCGACCGCGGCGAGGCCGAACTTCTCCCACCCGAGGAGGCGCGCGGCGAGCTCGGTGTCGAAGAGGGCGGCGGGCACCATGCCGCGCTCCTGGAGGCACGGCAGGTCCTGGGTGACGGAGTGGATGACCCACTCATCGGAGCCGAGCGCGGGGTTGAGCGGGGAGAGGTCGCCGAGGACCTCGGAGTCGAGGAGGAACGTGCCCGCACCCTCGCGGCGCAGCTGGACGAGGAACGCGCGCTGGCCGTAGCGGATGCCCGAGGCGCGTTCGGCGTCGATGGCGATCGGCCCGGTCACCGCTGACAGCGCGGTCACGGCATCGGCGAGTCCGGCGGGGGTGTCGGTGAGCGGGGGGACCCCGTGGGCAGGGGCGGTCAGGAGCGGTGGTTCGGTAGTCATCGACGGCGCCCGGGCAGGGCTGATACTCCTTCAGGCAGAGGCGGCAGTCCGGCGACTGTGCACAGCAGATCGATCCAGGCCTCGAGGTGGTTGCCGATCTCATCGGGACTGTCGATGATCGGGGTCCACGAGGCGCGCAGCTCCAAGTCTATCGTCGCCGGCCGCGTCGCCAGGGTGCCGAAGCTCTCCGAGAGCACCCGCGTCGTCGTCCCGCCCGCCGCGACGACCTCGCAGTCATTGGATT
Source organism: Brevibacterium sp. 2SA (assembly GCF_005502845.1). Lineage (NCBI taxonomy): Bacteria > Bacillati > Actinomycetota > Actinomycetes > Micrococcales > Brevibacteriaceae > Brevibacterium > Brevibacterium sp. 2SA. The sequence continues at coordinate 27,698 of NZ_SCMW01000025.1, forward strand.
CGAGCGCGTCCTCGAGCCATGACCAGGCGACATGGCCGAGCATCGTCTCATTGCCGAGTTCGTGTTCGAGCTCCGCCCGGATGTAGGACACGATCCGGAACCTGCCTTCCCACTCGGCGGGGGACTCGGGATCGAAGAGGACGACGATGCGTCCGGTCGCGAGCTCCTCGATGGACTCTCCGCTCGCGGAGAGGAAGGTCTCATCGGCGGTGACCTCGGCGCCGAGGGCGTACGAGTACGGCGCGAGCTTCGCCGGCGCGGGGATCTCCGAGATCGAGACGTTGTTCGTGTTCCGCGCTTCGCGCAGGACCGATGTCACGGCGGAGAACTCCGCCGGAATGCGGTTGAGAGGTGAGGTGTTGACCACACTGGTCACGATAGAACAGCGGATGCTGTGGGGGAATCATCCACGCCGCACAGCGGGCGAAGAATCCGCAAGACGCGCCGTCTTGAAACCGTTTCCGGTTGGGCGCGCGGGCACCGGGAATGGGAGGATGGGGCCATGACCTCAACCTTGCTCGCCGCTCTCCGGGGAGAGCCTGTCGACCACACCCCCGTCTGGTTCATGCGTCAGGCCGGGCGGTCGCTGCCCGAGTACCGTGAGCTGCGCCAGGGCACCTCGATGCTCGCCTCGTGCCGCGACCCGGAGCTCGTCACGGAGATCACCCTGCAGCCGGTGCGCCGGCACGGAGTCGACGCCGCGATCTTCTTCTCCGACATCGTCGTGCCGCTCCAGGCCGCCGGGGTCGATGTCGAGATCGTCGCCGGGCGCGGGCCCGTCCTCGCCTCGCCGATCCGCTCGCGCGCCGATGTCGAGGCGCTGCCGGAGCTCGATCCGGCCGACATCCCCGACATCGCCGAGTCGATCGGGCGCATCACCGCCGAACTCGGGGAGGCGACGCCGCTCATCGGGTTCGCCGGCGCCCCCTTCACCCTCGCGAGCTATCTCATCGAGGGCGGGCCGAGCAAGAACCATGAGAAGACGAAGTCGCTGATGATCTCCGATCCCGACACGTTCTCCCTGCTGCTGGCGAAGCTCGCCCGGATCTCCGCGACGTTCATCGACGTCCAGCTGTCCGCCGGAGCCCGGGCCTTCCAGCTCTTCGACTCGTGGGCGGGCTACCTCAGCCGCCGCGACTACGTCGACCACGTCCTCGAGCACTCGACCGCGGTGTTCTCCGCCCTTGCCGCCCACGACGTCCCGAGCATCCACTTCGGCGTCCAGACCGGTGAGCTGCTCTCCTCGATGGCCGAGGCCGGGTCGAATGCGATGGGCGTCGACTTCCGCGTCGACCTCGCCGACGCCGCGACCCGGGTGCGTCCCGGACAGGCCCTCCAGGGCAACCTCGACCCGGCGCTGCTCTTCGCCCCGTGGGAGGCGCTGGCCCCCCGGATCGCCGACATCGTCCGCGCCGGCCTCGCCCATGATGCGGGCTTCGTCTTCAACCTCGGGCACGGCGTCCTGCCCGACACCGACCCGGAGGTGCCCGGTCGGATCGTCGCCGAGGTGCACCGCCTCTCGCAGCAGCTCATCGCCGAGGAGGCGGCAGGCACCCGATGAGCAGGATGACGATCGTCGGCGGGGGCATCTCCGGGCTCGCCGTCGCTCACCGCCTCGCCGTCTCACACGAGGTCACCGTGCTCGAAGCCGGCGACCGCCTCGGCGGATGCCTGAAGTCGACGACGCTCGGCGGTCACGTCGGGGTCGGTCTCGACCTCGGCGCCGAGGCGAGCCTCGTCCGCCGTCCCGAGACCCGGGAGCTCGCCGCCGAACTCGGCCTCGACCTCGAGTTCCCCTCGCCTCACCACTCCTCGCAGGTGCTCGCCGCCGGTCGCCTCCAGGCGATCCCGAAGCGCACGGTCATGGGCGTGCCCGGTGACCCCGAGGTCGTCCGCGATCTCCTCGGCGACGCCGCCACCGCGCGCATCGCGGCCGAAGTGCTCACCCCCGCGCTCGCCGACTCCGACACCTCGGTGGGGGAGTTCCTCGCCGCCCGCCTCGGCGACGACCTCGTCGACACGCTCGTCGATCCGCTGCTCAGCGGGGTCTATGCCGGCCGGTGCCGCGATCTGTCGCTGGCCGCCACGGTGCCCGCGCTCCTGCCTGCGGTCGCCGAGGGCACCTCGGTGCTCGATCTCGTCACCGCCCTGCTCAGCGCCCGCGATGACCAGGCCGCGGCGTCCGACGCCGCGCCGGTGTTCATGTCCCTCGTCGGCGGCATCAGCCGTCTCATCCCCGCCCTCGAGTCGGCGATCACGGCGGCCGGCGGGCAGATCCGCACGAACTCCCCGGTCACTGCCGTGCAGCGGCGCGACGACGGAACCTGGACGCTGACGACCCCGGAGGGTGAGGACACCGCCGACACCGTCGTCTTCGCCACGCCCGCCCCGGTCACGGCCGGACTGCTCGCCGAGGCGGCCCCCGGTCCCGCCCGCCGGCTCCGTGCGGTGCCCTACGCCTCGACCGCGCTCGTCGTCGCCCTCCTCGACCTCGGCGACGGACCGCTGACGGGCTCGGGATTCCTCGTCCCGGCGACGGCGGACACGTTCATCAAGGCCTCGACGTTCGCGTCGAACAAATGGCCGTGGCTGGCCGAGCGCCTCCCCGAGGGCACCGCGCTCATCCGGATGAGCGTCGGACGCTTCGGCGACGCCCCCGGCACATGGCAGGAGCTTGACGACACGGCGCTGCGCGACCGCGCCTTCGCCGACTGGCAGGAGATCACCGGACGCACCGGCGACCGGATCATCGTCAGCCAGGTGCAGCGCTGGGACGATGCGCTGCCGCAGTACCTGCCGGGCCACCTCGGCGCGATGGCGGACCTCGACGCCGAGATCGAGTCGATCCCCGGCCTCGAACTCGTCGGCTCGGCGTACGCCGGAGTCGGCATCCCCGCCTGCCTCGCCCGCGCTGAGACCGTCGCGCAGAGGCTGAGCCGGCCAGCAGACCACCACCCAACCGAGACGAAGGAGACGCTGTGAGCGACTACACGCAACCCACCGAGGAACAGATCGAGCAGGCCAACCAGGAGATCCGCTACATCGCGTACTCGGTCTTCGCCGCCGCCGGTGAGCTCGGCGATGCCGACCGGGCGCCGCTGGCCGCCGAGGTCGACGAGGCGCTCGCCCCGCTCATCGACCAGGGACTCGTCGTCCGCGGCGTCTACGACGTCTCCGCCCTGCGCGCCGACGCCGACGTCATGTTCTGGTACCACGCCCCGACGATCGAACTCATCCAGGCCGCGTACTCGGCGATCCGCCGGACCCTGCTCGGCGGGATCCTCGAACCCGTGTGGTCGGTCGTCGGACTCCACCGTCCCGCCGAGTTCAACAAGGCCCACCTGCCCGCCCTCCTCACCGACGATCAGCCCGGCTCCTACATCTGCGTCTACCCGTTCGTCCGGTCCTACGACTGGTACCTCCTCGACCCGGGCGAGCGGTCGACGATGCTGCGCGACCACGGGATCGCGGCGGCCGGCTACAAGGACATCAAGGCGAACACGATCTCGGCCTTCGCCCTCGGCGACTACGAATGGCTGCTCTCCTTCGAGGCCGAGGAGCTCCACCGCATCGTCGACCTCATGCGCGACCTGCGCAACACCGAGGCCAGGCGGCACGTGCGCGAGGAGATCCCGTTCTACACGGGCCCGCGCCGCAGCCTCGTCGACATCATCACCGACTGGCGCTGAGCACCGCAGATGCACATGAGGCCGACACTCTCACGGAGTGTCGGCCTCAAGCGCGTCGGTGGATCTGTGTGTGGGAGCAGGCTGGGAACAGCGTCCGGCGGCGCCGGACGTGCGGGGGAGACGGGCCTCAGTCGGCGGTCGGCGGCTGCGGAGTCTTCGCGACGACGTAGGAGTGGCCGGCGGCGTCGGTGCGCATCTCGAGGCCGAGGGCGTCGAGGCGTTCGTGGCGCAGGTGCTCGTCCTCGAAGTAGCCGCCGGGGCGCGAGCTGTCGACCTGCGCGGGTCCGACGATGCGGCGGAAGAAGGAATTGAGCCAGGCGACGCGGCGCTGGGGATCGTGGTACTCGGTCATGGAGGTCCTCCTCGACGGAATCGCACCGGGACCGTCCCGGTGCGAGGCGACGAAACTGATAACTCAATAGTACACTGAATATTAGTGCACTAACTAATCGTGGGAGGACACTCATGGACCTGGATGATCCGCTGGCTCTCGAGAGCCAGATCTGCTTCGCACTCGCCGTCGCCTCACGCGGGGTGATCTCCGCGTACCGGTCGGTGCTCGAGCCGCTGCGCCTCACCCACCCGCAGTACCTCGTCATGCTCGCCCTCTGGCAGCACGGCAGCCTGCCGGTCCGGCGCATCGCAGAACTGCTCCGCCTCGAACCGGCGACGGTCTCACCGCTGATCAAGCGGCTCGAGGCCCTCGACTACGTCACGCGTGCGCGCAGCGCCAGCGACGAGCGCGTCGTCGAGGTCACGCTCACCCCGACCGGTGCCGATCTGCGCCGGGCAGCCGAGGCGATTCCCGGCCAGATGATGGCCAAGCTCGACATCGACGAGGCGGGGGTGCGCGATCTCCATGCGACGATGACCCGGATCATCGCCGCCGTCGACGCCTCGAACGTCAGCGATTCCTCACCGGCCTCGTAGACCTCCGGGCCGGGGCCCGGGCCCCGGCCGGTGATCGAGCCTCAGGGCCCCGGCCTGGTCGACCCCGGACCTCAGGCGACAGGCGCTCAGTCGGCCGGGGTCGCGGTCCGCCCCATCGGCGTGTGCTCGATGCCGTCCTCGTCGAAGCGAGGACCGTTCGGGGCGAAGCCGAACCCGGTGTAGAACCCCTCGAGGTGGGACTGGGCGTTGAGCGTGAGCGGCAGGTGCGCGAACTCGGCGACCACCTCGGCGATGAGGCGCCTGCCCCATCCCTGACCGCGGGCAGCCGGATCCGTGATGACCCGGCCGATGCTGCGGGCTCCCGGCACCGCGGCCGGCCCGTCTGCGAAGCCCTCCGGGAGGATACGGGCATACGCGCGCGGCATCAGGCTCACGCCGGCCTCGGCGCCGTGGGAGTCGGGGATCGTTCCGCCGTCTCCGGGATGGAACGCATGGAGCGTGCCCGGCAGGGTGTCGACCCCGTCGAGGTCGAGGAAGACGCAGTCCTGCTCGACGACGAAGACCTGGGAGCGCAGCTGGAGGATGCCGTAGAGCTCGGCCGTCGTCAGCTCCGCGAACGGCTTGATGACAAGCTCGCTCACTTACGCATCCTGCGTGTCCTCGTTGAGCCGCAGCGAGATCGAGTTGATGCAGTAGCGCTGATCGGTGGGGGTGTCGTAGCCCTCACCGGAGAACACGTGACCCAAGTGGGAGTCGCAGTTCGCGCAGCGGACCTCGATGCGCTCCATGCCCATCGAGGTGTCCCTGATGTAGCGGACCCGGTCCTCGGCGAGCGGAGCGTAGAACGAGGGCCACCCGCAGTGCGAGGCGAACTTCGTGTCCGAGGGGAACAGGTCGGCCCCGCACGCCCGACACTGGTACATGCCCACCGTCGTCGTGTCGTTGTACTCGCCGGTGAACGGACGCTCGGTGGCGCCCTGGCGGAGGACGGCGAACTCCTCCGGGGTGAGCACGTCCTGCCAGCGGACCTCCTCGGTGCCGTCGGCGGCGGGGGTGGGAGTGTGGCTCATGGTGACCTCCGGTCTCATTGCTCGGTGCGGTGGTGTCCATTGTCCCACCACCGGGACGGTGCGGGCCCGACGCTGCGGCGTCCACGACTCGTCCATGAGGTCAACAGCGTTTGGAGAGATCTCATTCCGTGGGAGAGAATGACACCATGGCACGCGACTCTCAGTTCCCCACACGCCTGCTGCTCGCCGCAGTCGGCGTCGGCGCCGGCATCGGCGCTGTGATCTCAGTGGCTTCCTCGGGACTCGCCGCGTACTTCGCCCGTCGCATCGTCGTTCCCGAGAACGCCCCCGAAGAGCTCGACATCCTCCACATCGACGGCTTCTCCCCGAACATGCGCATCCACCTCCCGGCCGACGAGGAGACGACGGTGCCGGGCCTCTACGGCCTCTATTTCAACCAGGGTGCCGGACATGCGGTGATCGGCGACATCGTCGAATACGATCCGCGCTCGCGCACCGTCTCCCGCGAGGTCGTCAGCGTGACCAAGGGCGATATACGCCGCGCCCGGCATGGCCGCTGGACTGGCGTCGTCTACCCGGACCCGCTCGCGGCGGGAGTGAAGTTCGAGGACATCGACCTCGATTCCGACGCCGGGACGCTGCCGGCCTGGTACCTGCCCACCGACCACCCCGAACCCCGCGACACGTGGGCGATCCTCATCCACGGGCGCGCGAGCACCCGCGCCGAGGGCCTGCGGGCGGCCCCCGTGCTCAACACGCTCGGCGTGCCGGCGATCGCGATGTCCTACCGCAACGACGCCGAGGTGCGCATCGAGTCCTCCTCGCGCTACGGCCTCGGCGACACCGAGTGGATCGACGTCGACGCCGCGATCGACTTCGCGCTCGCCCACGGAGCCCGCAACGTCGTCCTCTTCGGCTGGTCGATGGGCGGGGCGATCGCGTTCCAGGCGGCCTCGCGCGGACGCAACCGCGAGCACATCGCCGCCCTCGTCCTCGACGGACCCGTCGTCGACTGGATCAACGTCCTCGACGGCCAGGCGAAGAAGAACATGCTCCCGACCCCGGTCGCGAAGCTCACGCTCGAGATGATCACGCAGCCGTGGGCGCGCCCCATCACCGGCCTCGAGACCCCGCTCGACCTCGGGCGGATGGACTGGGTGACCCGGGCCGCGGAGCTCGATGTGCCCGTCCTCCTCATCCACTCCGACGACGACGAGTTCGTTCCGTCCTCACCCTCCCATGCCCTCGCCTCGGTCCGCCGCGACCTCGTGACGATGCCCCCGTACGTCAAGGCCCGGCACACGAAGGAATGGAACGTCGACCCCGTGCGCTGGGAGGACGATGTCGCGAACTTCCTCGAGACGAAGGTCCTCCCACGCGACTGAGGGCCCGGCACGGTGCCGGTGCCCGTCACGGCGTGAGGACGAGCGTGTCCTCCGCGGCTGCGGCCACCGCTTGCGGTGAGTACGCCCACGGTCGGGTCCGATTCGCCGCCCAGTCCTCCGTCTGATCGGCGTAGTTCGGGTTGAACGCATGACCCGAGGCGCCGGTGAGGTTGATCCACCGCGAGCGGTCGAAGTCCCCGACGTCGATGATCTGCCGCATCGACGGCACCCAGTCCGTCTCGAAGCCGACCGCGGCGTCCCATCCGGTGGCGTTGACGACGCCCGAGCCGCCGGAGACCTCGAAGGGCCCGCGGTTGAAGAGCTTCTCCACCGCGGTGATCCCGGATTCGCCGAGGCTCGCGTTCCTGATCGTCAGTTCGTGGAGGGTGCCCCACCGCCAGGTCACCGGTTCGGGACCGAGCAGGTCGGCCGTCCGGGTCCACGACGACCTGAGCGCCCGGGTGAGCGCTTCGTCCCGACCGGTGACTTCGGCGTCCGTCCACCACGGCGACTGCGGTTCGGTGAGCAGATCGTCGATGACGAGGTACCAGCGGCTGCCCCCGGAGGGACGGACCTCCGGGGGCAGCTTGGGGGCGAACACCTCGGCGAGGATCGTCGAGACGACGACGTTGAAGTACGCGGCTGCCGCACTGTCCGCGGCGTCGCGGCCGTCCCAGGTCCGCAGCATCTCCTGGGCGGCCTCGATGTCGGGGTCCCCGTTCGCGTCGAGCGCGAGCAGCCGGGGCACGAGCGTATCGGCGAGGGGATTGAGATCATCGCCCTGGATCGCCGCGAAGTCATCGGCGCTCACCGGACCCGCCGCGATCGCCTCGGTGAGGAGATCGGTGATCCGGGTCGCCCGGTCCCCGTCGTCGTAGTCGTCGCCGAGGCGCTCGGATTCGCCCGGCCGGGTGACGGGGTTGTTCGCGGTGACGATCCACCCGCGCTCAGGGTTGAGGGCCGAGGGCAGCTCGTCGAAGTCGATCCAGCCCTGCCAGTCCTGGCCTGAGTCCCATCCCTGGCGGGGGAGCATGCCGTCGGCGGTGCCGCGGCGGGGGATCTTCCCCGGCGCCTGGTAGCCGATGTTGCCCTCGACGTCGGCGTAGACGAGGTTCTGGGAGGGCACGTCGAAGAGTTCGGCGGCGGCCCGGAACTCCTCCCAGTTCGTCGCCCTGTTGAGCGCGAAGATCGCCGAGGCGGTGCGACCGGGGGTGAGCGCCGTCCATTCGAGGGCGAGCTGGTAGCGGGCACCGGCCAGCCCGCTGTTCGCCGTCGGGGAGGTCGAGTCGAGGACCGTGCGATACGTGTCGTCGAGACTGGAGACGATCGGGCCGTGTTTCGTCTCCCAGACCGTCATCGTCCGCGACTCCTCCTTCGCGATCCGAATCGTCTCCTGCCGCGTGACGACGCGTTCCCTCTCGTCGTCGTAGATCGCGTCGGCGTCATCGATCTTCTCGACGACGAGGTCCGTGACATCGGGGCCGAGGTTCGTCATGCCCCACGCGATCGACTGATTGTGCCCGATGACGACCCCGGGCAGGCCCGAGAACGAGAACCCCGAGACGTCGAACGGACATGCGGGCGTGACCTGGGAGCACCGCAGCCCGACCTGGTACCAGACCGAGGGCATCGCCGGCGACAGGTGCGGATCGTTGGCGAGCAGAGGCGCGCCCGTGTCCGTGAGCGCACCGGAGACCACCCACGAGTTCGAGCCGATGTCGCGGCTGTTCATCCCCAGCAGGCCCGGGATCTCCCGCAGTCGGGCATCGAGTTCGCCGAGGCTCTCCGGCAGGGTGCCGTCGGATACGGGACCGGTGGCGGGTCCGCTGCCCGGAGTGAGGGATCCACCGGCCTGCGGGGAGCCGTCGTCCCCCGCCGAGGTGGTGGCGGGATCCCCGTCATTCCCCTCCGAGGTTGCGGCGGGGTCGTCGCTGGAGTCTGTGGTCCCGCCGGTCGCGGACTGGCCCTCGGGTGGATCGTCGGCGGGGGCCGGCGGGGCGTCACCGGGTGGGCCGTCGATGATCGTCGGTCGTTCGTCGTAGGGATAGTCGGGGTAGATGTCGGCCATCTGCTCCTCGGTGAGCGCCGCACTGGTGATCGCCCGGTCGATCTCGTCCTCGAGGTTCGACCGCAGATCCCACGCCATCGCCTTGAGCCAGGCGACGCTGTCGGCCGGCGTCCACTCCTCGATCTCGATCGGTCCGGCCTGGAGGCCGAGGATCCCGTATTCGAGGGAGACCTCGGTGGGGGAGCGGTCCTTGAGGTAGGCGTTGACACCCTCGGCGTAGGCCTCGTAATAGCCGAGCGTCGTCTCATCGAGCTGGGCGACCTCCTCCTCGGCGACCTTGCGCCAGCCGAGGGTGCGGATGAAGGCGTCCGTGCTGTACTGCGAGGGGCCGAAGTACTCCGAGAGCCGCCCCGCGGTGACCTTGCGTCGGAAGTCCATCTCCCAGAACCGGTCCTGGGCGTGGACGAAGCCCTGGGCGAGGAAGAGGTCGTGCGCGGTCGAGGCCTCGATCATCGGGATGCCGCTGCCGTCCCGGGTCACGGTGACCTGCGCATCGAGACCCGGCAGGCTGATCTCACCGTCAGTCGTGGGGAAGGAGCGGCGGACGACGACGATGCCGAGGAGAACGGCGAGGAGGACGAGGACGACGAGACCGGCGACGACGCGGAGGACGATTCTCCTGCTCAGATGGAGATAGGTGCCCGAGGGCGGGCGCATGGCCGATTCGAGTGCGCTCGGCGCGTCCGGTTCCGCGGCAGCCATGAAGTCCCCTTCGACGTCGTTGGTCCCGAGTATAGGTGCTTCACAGGGCCGGCGGCGGTGCTCAGGGGCGGTCGGCGGCGGAACCGCGGTGTGTCGTCGCCTCCGGAGGTCGGGGCGGGTAGACGAACGTGACGAGGACGACGGAGATCATCATGAGGAGGAACCACGCGACGAGCTTCGTCACGGGCACGAGCTCCCAGCCCTCGGCCTGCGAGGGGTAGAGCCACGCGCCGGCCGCGGTGCCGATGTTCTCCGCGATCCAGATGAAGAACGCGACGAGGACGAAGGCGAGGAGGATCGGCATGCGCAGGGTGCGGGTGTGGACGCGGAAGTGCATGACGCAGCGGAGGTAGACGATGACGGTGGCCGCGACGAGGAACAGGCGGATATCGATGACGAAGTGGTGGGCGAAGAAGTTGACGTAGATCGCTGCCGCGATGACCGCGGTGATCCACCTCGGCGGGTAGTGGCTGAACCGGAGATCGAAGAGCCGGTACACGCGGACGATGTAGGAGCCGACGGCCGCGTACATGAACCCCGTGAACAGCGGCACCGCGCCGATGTGGAGGATGCCGCCGGGGGCGTAGTTCCAGGAGCCGACCGCCGTCTTGAAGAGCTCCATGACCGTGCCGACGATGTGGAAGAGGACGATGACGAGGAACTCGCGACCGGTCTCGAGGCGGAAGGCGAGCATCCCGATCTGGATGAGCACGGCGATGATGACGAGGACGTCGTTGCGGGCGACCGGCGCATCGGCGGGATACCACCACGAGGTGAGGATGATGGCGGCGAGCATGAGCGCCCCGAAGAGACACGCCCAGGCCTGCTTGATCCCGAAGGCGAGGAACTCCCGCAGACCGGCGGGGACACGGGTGAGCCAGCGGTTCGCGACGGTGTCGAGGAGCGCTTCGAGCCGCGTGAGCTCGCGGCTGCGCTGAGGGTCGCTGGGCTGGGGCATGGAGATCTCTCACGGATCGGGCGGGAGGGGACCACAGAAGCCTACCGCGCGGTCATTTCGGGCAGCGAACCTGCGCGGAATCGGTGTGAGAGGGTTCACAAGTGACTCTCAGCTGAGGTATCGTCGCAGCCGTGACCGAGCGAGGAAGCAGGACGCCCATGAGAGCTCTCTCCCTGACCGTGACCGCCGTGACCACCACCCTCATCGCCGCCTCGATCGGCGTGCCGGCGCTCGCCGCCGAGACCTCCGAACCCGGGCTCGGGTCCGCGCCGTCGAGCAGCGCCCCGTCGCCCAGTGCCCCGGCAGGCGGCGAGGACGACTCCGCGCCATCGCCGGACACCACGTCCTCGCCGTCCTCAGCGCCCGCCTCGGCGCCGGATGCGTCGTCCCCGGACTCCTCCACCGGCTCCACGGCCGGCGGGGGAACGGCCGTCGACACGTACTCCGCCGCCGTCGGCGACGTCGAGCGGATCGCCCTCGACCCCGCCGAGGTGACGATCCTCGGTGCCCGCTGGAACGGCGAGGACCCCGGACTCGAGTTCCGCTCGGAGACGAACGGCACCTGGACTGGTTGGGAGGACCTGCCGGCCGCAGACGACCCGGGCCCCGATGAGTCCTCACCGGAGGCCGCGCAGTCGACCGACGCGGCTGGGGAGTCCGAGGCCGTTCCCGTCCTCGACTCGACTGCGGTCGAGGTCCGCGCCTCCGCCGCCGGTGCGGCGACGACGGACCTGACGATCACGACTGCCGCGACCCCGGTCACCGACGCCGACGAGTCGCTGGCGCAGCGACCCGATCTGGGATCGCCGTCGGGCCTGTCCCCGCAGAAGTACAACGAGGGGCTCAAGGCCAACATCATCACCCGCGCCGAATGGGGTGCCGATGAGAGCCTCGTGCGCTGCCAGTCGGATCAGACCTCGAGTGCGAAGGGCGTCTTCGTCCACCACACTGCCGGGTCGAACTCGTACTCCGAGGCCGAGGCGCCGGGCATCATCCGCGGCTACCTCGCTTACCACACGCAGTCGCGGGGCTGGTGCGACATCGGCTACAACTTCCTCGTCGACCGGTTCGGCAACATCTACGAAGGCCGGGCCGGCAGCATCGACAAGGCGATCACCGGGGCGCACGCGTCCGGGTTCAACTCCTCGACGATCGGGGTGAGCGTGCTCGGCACGTACACGGGATCGGCGCCGAGCTCGGCCGCGCAGAAGGCCGTCGAGCGGGTCATCGCGTGGAAGGCGAACACGTACGGATTCTCCCCGACCGGGTCGATGACCCTGACCTCCGGCGGAGGCGGGACGTCGAAGTACCCGGCAGGGCAGAAGGTCACGCTCAAGACCGTCTCCGGGCATCGGGACACGAGCTACACGGACTGTCCGGGCGGCGCGTTCTACTCCCGGCTCGGGGCGATGAGAACGAATGCCGCCGCCCTCCAGGACGACCTCGGCTACTCCGTCGGCGGGGCGATCGGGTCGTACTACCGCGCCAACAAGGCCGCCACCGGCGAGCCCACGGGTCCCGAGCGGTCCCTGTCGAATCCCGACGGGGCGTACCAGTTCTTCGAGAAGGGCGTCGTCTACTGGTCGAAGTCGACCGGTGCCCACCTCAACAAGGGCGGCATCCGCTCCGCGTACGCGGCGCTGCAGTACGAGAAGGGGCTTCTCGGGTTCCCCACGACCGACGAGGTGACGTTCAGGTACCGTGCCGACGCCGTCTACCAGGGGTTCGAGCACGGCATCATCACGTACTCGCAGGCGACGAAGGGTCAGCCGCTCAGCTACGGGATGCTGAGCAAGTGGAAGGAGCTCGGGTGGGAGCGCAGCCGGCTCGGTCTGCCGACGACCGGCGAGTTCTCCTCCGGCGGCAAGACCCGCCAGAACTTCGAAGGCGGGTACATGACGTTCACCGCGAGCGAGGGCGTGCGCGTCTTCTACTCGAACTGAGCGGACGCACGGTCGTCTCGGTGCCGGGGTCGCTGCGCGGTCGCGCCTGGGCGGTGATGTCTGCGCAGCCGTCTCGGCGCTCCGGGGTCGTAGACTGAGCCGATGCGCATCCTCCTCTTCGGTGCCTCCGGCTGGATCGGCCCGCATCTGTCCGCCCACCTCGGCGCTGAGCACGAGATCATCGGCGTCGTCCGCTCGCTGCCCGAGGGTCCCGTCGCCTACACCCCGCTCGTGTGCCCGGACTGGGTCGACCATCCCGAGACCGTCAAGGCGGGCCTGGCCGACCTCGGCGCCGAGGTCGACGCTGCGGTCGCCGCGATCGGCGGCTGGTCCGTCGGTGACCCGGTGCTCGCCCGGGGGCTGACCGCGTTCGACGCGGTTTATGCCTCTCATCTGCGCGGACACTTCACCGCTGCGGGGATCTCGGCCGATCTGGGCGTGGGCACGCATCTCGCCCTCAACGGGGTCGCGAGCATCGAGGCGCTGAGCGGATCCGGGGCGATCAGCGTCTTCGGCGCCGCCCAGTCGATGCTCATCCGCGTCGCCGACGCCGAGACCGCCGACGTCCGCTTCCGGGAGCTGACGATCCTCGCCCCCGTCTCCGGTGATGACCGCAACGACCTCACTGGGGGAGTGGAGACGATCGACATCGCCGAGGTGAGCGCCGCCGCGGCAGCGATCCTCGAGCGTGGCGAGATCGCCTCCGTCGAGTCCGGGCGCAGGGAATCTCCGGGCGGCGTGGATTCGTCGGGCGGCGAAGGCTCTCCGGGCGGCGCGGATTCGTCGGGCGACGAGGAGATCGTCACCTTTCTCTCACCGGGACGGTGATCGGATGCCCGGTCGCGGGCCGACGGCCTCGGCGAGGGCGGGCCGGGAGACCGCCTCGGCGCAGTCATCCACCGGATGCGCGACCACCTCGGCGGAGTCACCCGGACGACTCCTCACCACCTCCGCGGGGACGCGAACGGACTCCTGACCGCTTCTGCGGGGACGCGAATGGACTCCTGACCGCCTCGGCGCAGTCACACGCGCGACGACGCCGAGGTCACGCGCGCACGTAGCGGATGATGACCTGGTCGTCGCGCTGTTCGACGCCGCGGACACGCAGCGGGATGTCGGCGTCGAGGGCGGAGAAGTGCGTGCCGGGATCCTTGAGGTAGCGCGGGGAGATGCTCAGGTGGAGCTCGACGCCCGGACCGTGGTCGAGGAGACGGTAGGCGAGGTTGGGGCCGGCCTCGCAGAGGAGCATGTCCCCGGTCGTCTCGAGTCCGGCGATCACCTCGGGCAGGGTCTCGGGGGTGAAGTGGACGGCACGGTAGTCGAGGCCGCGCTCGGCGAGCTGCTCAGAGAGGACCGCGGCGTCGGATTCCGTGAGCACATAGACGGGGGTGTGCTCGAGCACCTTGCCGGGCGCGTTGATCATCGGCAGCTGCGGATTGAGCGCCGTGCGGCGATCGATGAGGATCGCCCCGGCCCGCCTCCGCAGACCGATGAAGTAGGTGAAGTCCGTGGGCGTCGACACCCCCGTCGACCACCCGTCCTGGGCATACGCGCCGTTGATCGACTGCACGAGGGAGATGATGACCTCTCGCATGCGCTCGCCTCCTATTTCGCCAGTTCTGCGACCGGACCCATCGCGATCCGCGGATGCGCCTGCGGGTCGAGGTTCTCCAGCAGCCACACGAGGTCGTCCTTCTTCAGGGTGACGCAGCCGTTCGTCCCCGAATCGTGGTCGAGGTGGAGCCAGATCCCGCCACCGCGCTCCTTGCCCAGCGGACGCGTGCGGTCGGTCGGGGGAGTGCCGGGTGTGCGGTTGTAGTCGATGGCGATGACGTAGTCGAAGACCCGTGCGTACTCGGGTCCGTACGCGATGCTCGCCGAGGCGGAGAGGCCCTTGTCCCGCGTGTACGGCAGCTTGGTGCCGGGGTTCTTCGCATAGCCGCCGGCATCGCTGAGGGTGAAGACGCCGATCGGGCTCGTCTGATCGCCTTCGCGGCGGTCGGCCAGCCATCCCGCCGACCCGTTGTGCGTGGCGAAGGTCTTCACTGTCTCCCACTCGTCGCCGGTGCGCTGGTAGACGCGCATCTCCCCGGACTCGGAGTCCGCGTCCGGGCTCGAGACGACGAGCGCCTGAGTCGTCTCGGCCGGGATCTGAGCCGAGGTCTCCGGTCCGAGTCCCGGCAGTGCCGGAGCCGGGTCCTGTCCGGAAGCCGCCCCGTCCTGTTCGCGGGCTTGTTCGCCGGATTGTTCGCCGGTCTTCGTCGCCGAGGCGGTCCCGGGTTCGAGCTGGACCGGAACGGCGAAGTCACCGGTCGGACCCTGCTGCGCGGGTGCCGCGATCGTGCGGTCGGGGGAGTCGTCTGCGGGCCCGCACGACGCCAGGGAGACGGTGACGGCGAGTCCGACGAGGCCCGCGCCTGCGCGGGTGCGACGACTGAACATGAGGTCATCCTCTCACGAACCTGAAAAGGGGGAGGCCGGGGGCTGTGAGAAAATGGCGTTCATGAGTATTCCACCCGTGCCGAATCATCCTCCGCGCCCCGGGCGCCGGAAACCGGCCGAGGAGTCTCCGGATTCGATCACCACGCAGCTCTTCATCGGCCAGGACAAGTCGCCGCAGGCCGACGGCTCGACGCAGGCGCTCAGCGCCGAGGAGATCGACCGGCTGAAGTCGATGGTCTCCGCCGATGGCGCCGCGGCGACCGAGGTCCTCAGCCTCGAGGAGCTCCGCGCCATCGCGGCCGCCGAAGGCGGCGACCCGGAGATCGATGAGCCCGCAGCGGCACCCCGGAAGGTCAACTCCTCGGACCTCGCCGAGGCCGAGGCCGCGGCGGCACCCCGCCAGTGGAACCCGCAGGGCACCCCGCACTACGGCGGGGCCGAAGGAGTGTCCCGCCCCGCCGAGGGCTTCGGCGCCGCGGCGCCCGGCCAGTTCTCTCCACAGGTGAGCGGGCAGGGGCATCCCGGGCAGCCTGGACAACAGGGTCGCCCGCACAGCGGGACTCCGGCACCGGCCGGAGCCGCTTACGCCGCGGGATATCAGAACGGCGGCTACCCGGGCCCCGGTGGACCGACCGGACCGGGGGGACCCGGCGGGGCCGGATCCGCGGGCGGTCCGGGCGGACCGTACCGGCGCGAACCGGAGACGGCGAAAGTCCCTGCCTGGCTGTGGGTGCTCGCTTCGATCGCCCTCGTGCTCGCCATCGGGATCGTCGGCTACATCGTCTGGGATTCGATGCAGAGCACGGAGGAGACCGCCTCGGCGCCGAACTCACCCTCCCTCCAGCCCACACCCGAGCCGACGGAGAGCCAGGGGTCGGAGACCTCGAGCCCGCCGGCGGCCGTCGAGACGTTCGCATCACCGTCGGGCAACATCGAATGCACGATCGACGCCGACCGGGCGCGGTGCGTCATCGCCTCGTTCGACTACACGCCCCCGGAGAAGCCCGAAGACTGTCAGATGGACAACTGGGGCTCCGTCGTCGTCGCCAACGGCGAGGGCGCGGGCTTTTCGTGCCGGGAGGCCCCGGCGAACTCTGGTCCGGCGCGCGTGCTCGGCTACGGTGAGTCGATCTCCGCCTCGGGGATGACGTGCACCTCGGCCGAGGACGGCATGACGTGCACCGCCGACGACACGGGCGTCGGCTTCACGATGCGACGGGCCTCGGTCGACTTCCTCGGCGACTGAGCGCACCGCTGTCGCGACTGAGCGCCCTGCCTCGGCGGGGTGGGGCCACGTCTCGGTGGGATCGGGCCACGCCTCGGTGGGGTGGGCTCCGCCGTCCGTGACCGCCCGGTACCCGTCTTGAGATGTGGACATCGTGTCCGCCTGCGGCTCATCACGGTCTACGGTGGAGGCGTGGCTCACAGGTTCCTCCTCCTTCCGTGCCGCGACGAGTCCTGATTCGGACAGCGCCCTCGTCGCGGAGGCTCTCATGCTGTAAACCCCGACGACAGATGATGAGGAATGATGAACCTGCAGCAGCCGACCCCCATGCCATTCACGAAGTACAAGTCGTTCCAGGATCGGATCGTGCTCGACATGCACGATCGCACCTGGCCTGACCAGGTCATCCGGAAGGCCCCGCGCTGGCTGAGCACCGACCTGCGCGACGGCAACCAGGCGCTCATCGACCCGATGACCCCCGACCGCAAGCGGCGGATGTTCGATCTCCTCGTCAAGCTCGGCTTCAAGGAGATCGAGGTGGGCTTCCCCGCCGCCAGCCAGGTCGACTTCGACTTCGTGCGCTCGATCATCGAGGACGACGCGATCCCCGACGACGTGCGCATCTCCGTGCTCACGCAGGCCCGGGAGGATCTCATCGAACGGACCGTCGAGTCCCTCGTCGGGGCGAAGATGCCGACCGTCCACCTCTACAACGCGACAGCCCCCGTCTTCCGCAAGGTCGTCTTCGGGTTCGACGGAGACGGCTTCGACCAGACCCGCGACATCGCCCTCCAGGGCACGCAGGCGGTGATGAAGCACGCCGAGACGCTGCTGTCGGGCTCGGACTTCGGGTACCAGTACTCGCCGGAGATCTTCGTCGACACCGAACCGGAGTTCGCGCTCGACATCGTCGGCAGCGTCCTCGACATGTGGCAGCCCGGCGCGGGGCGCGAAACCGTCGTCAACCTCCCCGCCACCGTCGAGCGCGGCACCCCGAACACGTATGCGGACCAGATCGAATGGTTCTGCCGCAACATGCCCTACCGCGACGAGGTGGCCGTCTCCCTCCACCCGCACAACGACCGCGGCACCGGCGTCGCCGCCGCCGAACTCGGCATCATGGCCGGGGCCGACCGGATCGAGGGCTGCCTCTTCGGCAACGGTGAGCGCACTGGCAACCTCGACCTCGTCACCGTCGCCCTCAACCTCTACACGCAGGGCGTCGACCCCGAACTCGACTTCTCCGACATCGACGAGGTCATCCACACCGTCACCGAATGCAACCAGATCGGCGTCCACGAGCGCCACCCCTACGGCGGGGACCTCGTGTTCACCTCGTTCTCCGGGTCACATCAGGATGCGATCAACAAGGCCTTCGCCGACCGGGAGCGCAACGCCAAGGCCGACGGCGTGCCCGTCGACCTCATGGAATGGGACATGCCCTACCTGCCTGTCGACCCGAAGGACCTGGGACGCTCGTACGAGGCGATCATCCGCGTCAACTCGCAGTCGGGAAAGGGCGGAGTGACGTACCTCCTCAAGAGCGAGTACGGTCTCGATCTGCCGCGCCGCATGCAGGTCGAGTTCTCCAAGGCCGTCCAGCAGCACACTGAAGCCGGCGGTGAGGTCACCGCCGAGGAGATCCGCCGCATCTTCAACCACGAATACCTGCCGAGCGACGACCCCGACTCCACGTGGGGTCGCTTCCAGATCGTGGGCCTGCGGACCGAATCCGGTGCCGTCGATGACACGAGCGCCTCCGAGCGCATCGAGGTCGACCTCATCGTCGACGGTCAGGAGCGGACCTACGAAGGCCGCGGCAAGGGCCCGATCGACGCCCTCGTCCGCGTCCTCAACGACAACTTCGACATCGATATGCGCCTCCAGGACTACACGGAGCACGCGATCGGCTCGGGCGCGGACACGATGGCCGCCGCCTATGTCGAACTCGCCATCGAGGACCGGGTGCGCTGGGGTGCGGGTCTCCACCCGAACATCACGAAGGCCTCGCTCAAGGCCGTCATCTCCGCGGTCAACCGCGCCGCGCGCGACGCCGAGTCCGACCGCTGACCGGTTGACCGTCCGTCGGCCGCGTGACCGTCCGCCGGCCGGCGTGGCCGGTCGGCGGGGCGTGGCCGGGCTGCGGGGCGAGGCCGGCCAGTGTGGCCGGGCTGCGCCGCTCGCATTCGGCCGGGCCACCTCGGGCAGGCGCGTGCGCACGACACGGGCCACCTCGGCGCGGTCGATGGTGCACTCTGCGATAATGGTGCAGTGCACAACTATCGTGATGAGGGCATCGTCCTCTCGGGCCACAAGCTCGGTGAAGCCGACCGCATCGTCACCGTGCTCACCCGCAGCCACGGACTCGTCCGCGCGGTGGCCAAGGGGGTGCGGCGCACGAAGTCCCGGTTCGGCTCCCGCCTCGAACCGTTCATGCTCATCGACGTCCAATGCCACGTCGGACGCAACCTCGACATCGTCACCCAGGTCGAGCTCATCGAACCCTTCGCCCGCGGCATCGGCGCGGACTACGATGCCTATTCGGCCGCCTCGGTGATGGCGGAGACGGCGAGCAGGATCACGGAGGCCGAGCCGGTCTCCCGGGCGCAGTTCCTCCTCCTCGTCGCAGCGATCCGCTCCCTGTGCAGGGGCGAGCACCCGCCCCGGCTGGCTCTCGACGCCTACCTGCTGCGGGCGATGTCGGTGGCCGGGTGGGCGCCGAGCCTCGCCGACTGCGCCCAGTGCGGGGCACCCGGACCGCACCGTGCCTTCTCCGCGGCCCTCGGCGGGGCGGTGTGCTCGGGCTGCCGGCCCAGCGGTGCCGCCCTGCCCGACACCGACGCCCTCGACCACCTCGCAGCCCTCCTCACCGGGGACTGGGCACGCGCCGAGGCCTCGGACCTCCACGACCAGATGGACGGGTCGAAGCTCGTCTCCGACTGGGTGTCGTGGCACCTCGAACGCAACATCCGATCCCTGTGAGTCCTGGAG
>NZ_SCMW01000026.1:0-46929 GCF_005502845.1 Brevibacterium sp. 2SA
ACGGGGGCCGGGTGGTGATCGTCATCGATCCTCCTGGACGGGGTCGAGCCGGGATCGACGTCGATCGGCTCCCCACCAGCTTCAGCCCTCGCCTGATAGATGACAAATATCTTTGTTCTGCTAACCCCATACAATGAGCGACTATGAACCTCACGCGTCTCAAGTACTTCCTCACCGTCGTCGACGAGGGGTCGATCTCGGCTGCGGCACAGAAGCTGCACATGACGCAGCCCCCGCTGAGTCAGGCGATCCGCGCGTTCGAGGCGGAGCTGGGGGTCACGCTGCTCGAACGGCTGCCCCGTGGGGTGGCACCGACTCCGGCAGGTCGGCAGCTTGCCAGGGATGGGGCTCGGCTCATGCAGTGGGGCGATGAGATCGCCGAGCGCACTCGCGCGCTCGGGGCCGGGACGGCCGGAGTGCTGCGGGTGGCGTCGGTGCCGACGTTCTCGTGGTCACGGCTGCCGCCGTTGCTGCGGACGTTCCGTGAGACCGCACCCGGGGTCGCCGTCGACCTCTCGGATCCGTTCCCTGCACGGGTGCTCGACCTCGTCTCGGACGGGCGCGCCGACATCGGCTTCGTCGTGACCTCCGATGTCGACACGCTCACCGCGAACTTTCCGGCGCTGACGATGCGCGGGGTGGCGACGATGCCGCTGGCGATCGCCGTGCCGCCCGGCCGAGCGAACATGGGCAGGGCGGAGCTCGAGTCAGCGCACTGGGTCATCCCGTCGCAGATCACCGGGTTTCCCGGTCTCGTGGAGATCTCACAGCAGTTGTGGGATCTGCTCGGCATCGCCCCGGGCAGCGTGCAGCAGGTCTCGACTCTGCAGACCGCCCTCCCCCTCGTCGCGGCGGACATGGCGGTGGCGCTCATGCCCCTCGACGGCGTCGGTGTCGTCTGGGGTGCGGTCAACACGGTCCCGGTGCCGCGAGAGCTGCCCCCGCTCTACGGCGTCATGGTGCGCTCGGCCCTCTTCGATCCGGGACCGACCCTCGAGGTGTTCCTCGACGTCGTCGATGCCGCCTTCGCCGAGGCGGAGGCCGGCGGCGAGACCGGATGACGGCGGCGAGACTGGATGACGGTGGGCCGCCTCGGCGAGCGGTCAGGAGACATCAGCTCAGACGCACAGAGGCCCTGTGATACCTCCCTGACAGGGGATCACAGGGCCTCTTCGCGTGAGCGGTCCTGCCCGGGACCGCTCACGCGAGCTTGTGGGGTCAGCGCTCGAGTCGGCCGCCACCGCCGAAGGCACGCTGGAGCGGGATGCTCCCGTCCTGCCACGGGGTGATCGCCCAGACGACGAGGTAGGCGCCGACGCCGAGGACCGGCAGGAGGAACGAGGCGAGCACGAGGAGACGGACGATCCAGACGTTGAGTCCGGTGACCTTGGCGAGGCCTCCTGCGATGCCGCCGACGATCCGCTCGGGGCCGCGGCGATAGCCGATCTTGCGAATGGAATCGAAGAGTGAGTTCATGTCTTCGACACTACGCCGCCGGCGTGCGGCCCCACAGGGTGATGACCTGAGACTCGACTGAGGAAACCCATAATCCTCGCGCCCCCGACCCGCGGATCACTCGACCTCCGTCGTCCGACCGGGTGCCGAATCCCGAGCCGTGCCCTCGAGGGTCGGACTGTCGGCGAGCTTGAGCCACACGACGCCTGCGATGATGACGGCGAGCCAGAATCCCTTCACCGCGGTGAGCGACTCATCGAAGAAGACCGGCCCGAGCACCGCCGCGCCCACCGCACCGATGCCGGCCCACACCGCGTAGCCGATGCCGACGTCGATGCGCTTGAGCGCGACGCTGAGGAAGAAGAGTGTGAGGAGGAAGAAGACGATGGCGACCAGCGACCAGCCGAGCTCCGTGAATCCGGCGCTGCCGTTGACGCTGAGCGCGTACCCGACTTCGAAGCCGCCGGCCAGCAGGAGCGCGAGCCACGCTCCCGTCTTCGCCGAGGATGTCGCAGGGTCGGTGCTGCGGTGCGGTTCGCTCATGAGCGGGTGTCCCTTCCGGTTCGAGGTGAGTGGAGGCTGATGACCTGTTCCGCGGGCGTCCATCATGCCGACCCCGCCAGGTTGAGGCCGACGACTCCGGTGATGACGACGGCGATTCCGAGCAGCTTCTTCCAGGTCAGGCGCTGGGACAGGAAGAGCGCGCCGAGGATGACGATCCCCACCCCGGCCAGCGACGTCCACAGCGCGTACCCGACTCCGACGTCGAACGTCAGCAGCGCCAAACTGAGGAAGAACGTCGCGATGCCACCGGCGACCAGCGTCGCGATCGTCCACCACAGCCGCGTGAATCCCGCAGCCTTGCCTGCAGCGATCCCGACGGCGATCTCGAAGATCACCGCGATCGCCAGATAGATCCAACTCATCACGTGCATCCTTTCATGTTATTTGTGTGTACATGCAGGTATTACGACAGAAAAAATTCCGCGCGACCGCCTCATCGTCACTCGCCGATGAGCCGACGAACCTCGCCCAGTGACGATCGGACCGCCTCGGCGTCGAAGTCCGGGAAATGCACCCCGGGGCGGCTGAGCACATCGCGGAGACGGGCACCGTAGGGCTCGTCGATCTCCTTGACGAGCTCCTCGCCCCGGTCGCTGAGCACCGCATAGACCCCGCGGCCGTCATCGGCGCAGACATCGCGGACCGCCAGCCCCTTCGATTCGAGCCGGCTGACGAGCCGCGTCACCGAACTCGGATTGAGTCCGACCCTGCGGGCGAGTTCGCTGACCCGCAGCTCCCGGTCGGACGCGACCCGGAGGAAGCCGAGGGCCCGATACTCAGTGAGCCCGAGCCGGTAGGTCTCCGTCAGCCACTTGTCGAGGTTCGCATCGACCGCGGCGGCGAAGACGGCCACGTGCGACCATGATTCGCCGACGCCGGCGGACCCATCTGTTTGCGTGCGCATACAGTTAGATTAGCAGGGCCGAACCGAGATCGGCCAGGTTGCGCGGAAATTCTTCGCACCACCTCGGCGATGAACCGGTCGCCCCCGACCCCCAGTGGTCGACCCCGGCTTCGTCAGGCGGCGCGTCGCAGGGACGCTCCCGACACCTTCTCCGTGACGTCGAAGCGCTCGCGGTAGCGGCCGGTGAGCAGGCACCATTGCGAGTACAGCGCGGTGCCGGCGTTGAAGATCAGGAGCGTGAGCGGATAGAGCAGCCACTGCAGCCACATCGTCACGCTCCGCGAGACCGGCACGTGCACCGGCCGCGGCGGCAGGAGGGCACGGAAGACGAGCACCGAGACGAGGAGCGCGACCATGCCGATCTGCTGGATGAGCCCCACGGTCATCGGCATCGCCTCGATGAACTCGCTCGCCTGACCGGTGTGCGAGGCGACGACGAACGGGATCCACCCGCCCACGGCGATGATGACGGAGATCGACGCGAGGCTGACGTGCCCTTCGAGGAGGGACAGGAAGCGCAGGAACCCGGGCCAGAACGGCGACTTCGCGTCACCGGCGAAGACCCGCACCCCGACATAGGGGACATCGCTGGCCCCGTACGACCAGCGGCTGAGCTGCTTGAACTGGGCGACCATCGTCTCCGTGAAGCTCCCGGCGAGCACAGCGTCCTGATAGATCGGCACGTGGATGGGCACGACCCGGTAGTCGCCGTCGAAGTGGAACCAGCTGCGCCAGTACTGGTGACCGTCCTCGACGATCGTCCGCCTCGACCAGAACCCCATGTCGATGAGCGCCGGCAGCGGCTGGGAATGCGACGCGAAGTTCCGCAGCGCGAAGTGCCGCACCGTGGTCGTGAGGTTCCAGAAGCAGTTGGCACTCGCCACGACCCGCGACGGTGCCGGAGCGTCCCAGATGTTCGTCATGTAGAGGCTGATCGGCTGGAACGACAGCCGCGCCCGGTCGGGCGCCGTCGCGTACTCATAGGCCACATAGTCGAAGTACGACTCGTGCGGGGTGTTGTCGCAGTCGAGGCTCGTGACGATGACCCGCTCCGGGTCGATCCCGCGCTCCCGCACCCAGCTCGCCAGCCTCCGCCCGGCGTGGGTGATGTTCGCCCCCTTCCCGGCGATCTCGCCGGGCACACCGGCCGGGTGCCGGACCGGGACGAAGGCGAAGAAGCCGTCGCCGTACTCGGCGGCGAGGCGACGCGCCGTCTCCGCCATCACCGGTCCGCCTCGCTCCTCGAACGCGAAGAAGACGACGATCTGCCGCGGCGAGGTCGAGGTGTGCAGCAGGGTGCGGATGGTTCCGGCGATGACGTCGAACGGCTCGTTGTAGGCGGCGACGACGACGGCGTGGAGCAGCTGGGAGGGACGCATCACCGCCTGCGAGTCCTCGCGCACCCGCGCGACGATCGCCGCATGGTCGGCGGCCCGGAAGCCGCACTGCGGATAAGGCAGGGCGGGGAGTCCGGCAATGGCTCGTTCGAGATCGACGAGGCGGGCGCTCCAATCAACTCGCGCGCTGCGCCGGTACCGGGTGAAGCCGCGGGCGACATCGACGGCTCCGCGCAGCGCCCGCACGAACGTCAGTCCGACGATCGTGAGGACGTAGACCGCGCCGAGCATCGGATCGATGAACGGCAGGATGAAGACGAGCGCGATCGCGGTATAGCTGATGACCGCCGGCAGTGCTTCGAAGACGCGGTAGACCGGGGTGCGCCGGCCCGTCGGCAGCTCGAGTCCCCGCGCCTCACGACGCGAAGTGCGCCGAGGCGGGACGACGTCGATGACGGGCAGGTGCGACCCCTGCGGTGCGGGAAGGCTCCGACGGAGGAACAGGTGCTCCGACCTCGGACGGCGGTCGAATCCGGATGACGGTTCGCGACTGGTTCTCACAGTGCCGATCCTGCGCAAGGCATCTGACCACGGGCTGATCCGCAGATGCCGGTCAGGTGAACAGTTGTCGTCGGCAAGCTGACTTGCAGACGACCGTCACACCCAGAGAACGTCCTCCTGGGCACGGATCCGCTCGGCGGCGATGAGGCTCGCGAGCACGAGGGCACCGGTGAGCGGATCGCCGTCGGGTTCGACGACGGCGATGTCGGGGTCGCTCCGCGTCGCCTCCGCACCGAACTCCTCAAGGAGGGATTCTCCTGCCCTCGTCAGGCCCCCGGTCAGGGCGATGCGGGAGGCACCCGAGGCCGCAGCGGCGGCGACGGCGCTGCGAGCGGCCTCCTGTCCCGCCTCGGCGAGGAGCGCCACGGCCACCGGGTCCTCGACACGGGCGAGCGCCGCGACGTCGACGGCGAACTCCGCGAGGAGGCCCGCCCGGTCGCTGCGGGTGTAGAACGTCGCCGGCCACGTGCTCGGATCCCCGAAGCGTCCGGTCGCCGCGGCGAGGAGTGCGGCCCCGCGCCGGTCGACCCGGTCGTGCGCGCGCAGGGCGGCTTCGAGGGCATGCCGACCGATCCACGCACCGCCCCCGCGGTCGCCGAAGAGGTGGCCCCAGCCGTCGACGCGCGACCACTGCGCACCGAGGATCCCGTCGTCGTCGGCCCCCGGGTGGGCGATCGCGATCGCCCCGGTGCCGAGCACGGCGATCGCCCCGCCGGCTCCGCCGAGCGCACCGAGGTGGGCGGTGACCGCGTCGATCGTCACCGCGGTCCGTGCGTCCGCCTCGGCGGCGATGACCTGCGCGAGCACGGCGGGATCGGCGGTCAGGGACGCGATCCCGGTGGCCCCGATCCCGATGCCGGTCACCCGGGAGAAGGGCTCCGGCCAGGCCTGCCGGGCCGCGGCGACGAGCCGCCGGATGACGACGGGAGCGCTGCTGCCTTCGGCCCCGATCTCGACGCGGGGGCCGGTGAGCGTGCCGAGGATGACCTGGTCGCCGAGGCGATCGACCGAAACCGCGGCGAGTGCGACACGGCTGCCGGTGCCGCCGACGTCGATGCCGAGGACGAGGTCACCGGCGGCAGAGCCGGGCATCATGCGCCGGCTCCGGGGCGGGGACTGTCATCCGCATCGTCGCCCGCGGCTCCCGTGTTCCCGGCGTTCGCCGCGTCGCCGGCACCGGTGGCTGCCGCGGCGGCGATCGCCGCTCTCACAGAGCCGTCGTGCCCGGCCAGCAGCTCGGCGGCAGCGGTGGGGGCCACCTCGGCGAAGGAGACGACGAGCGCCGTCTTGAGGTCACCGTCGCACCGCGCGAGGAGTTCACGGGCAGCTTTGTCGTCGAGGTCCGCGGCCTCCCGGAGGATGCGGACGGTGCGTTCGCGCAGCTTCGCGTTCGTCGCGACGACGGAGACCATGAGGTTCTGCCACGTCCGCCCGAGGGCGACCATGAGCGCGGTGGAGAACCCGTTGAGGGTGAGCTTCTGCGCGGTGCCGGCCTTGAGCCTGGTCGACCCGGTGACGACCTCGGGTCCGGTGTCGAGGACGATGTGGGCCGCGGCCGCCGCGGCGACGGGAGCCTGCGGGTTGTTCGAGATGAGCACGGTGTGGGCACCGGCCTCCCCGGCGGCTTCGAGCGCCCCGCGGACGTACGGGGTCGACCCGCTTGCGGCGATCCCGATCGCGACGTCCCGCTCCCCCAGCCCGGCACCGTCGCGACGTCCGTCGGCCAGCGAGTCCTCGGCGTTCTCGACGGCGTTGACGAGGGCCGGCTCCCCGCCGGCGATGTGTCCGACGACCCGGCCGGGCTCGAGGTTGAACGTCGGCATGAGCTCACTGGCGTCGAGGACCCCGAGGCGACCGGAGGTGCCGGCCCCGAAGTAGTGGACGGTGCCGCCCGCGCGCATCCGCTCCGCAGCGAGGTCGACGAGCGCGGCGAGGTCCGGCAGGGCCGCGGAGACCGCGTCGAGCACCGCCTGATCCTCGGTATTGAGCAGGGTGAGCACGCCGAGGCTGTCGAGATCGTCGAGGCCCGCGCTGCGCGGATTGCGCCGCTCGGTCGGCGAGAGCCTCGGCGGGTGCGCACCCGAGGGACGTGCGACGGGATTCGACTCCGGAGGCTGGGACTGCGCTTCGGTCATCGCAGGCTGCCCTCCGCCTCGGCGACGGCGGCCACGGGTGGGGCCGGGTGGCGCAGGGACAGCAGCCCGCCGACGGAGACCATGACGATGACGCCGAGGAGGGGATACCACTGCCACGCCACCCAGACCTCACCGGTGACGTACTTCTCCATGACGAAGAAGAACGCGTTGACGGCGATCGCGAGGACGAAGGCGATGTTCGCGTCGGCCGCGGTCGCACGCTTGTTGACCATGCCGAAGACGAAGGCGCCGAGCAGTCCGCCGTAGGTGATGCCGGCGATGCCGAGGGCGAGGATGACGATGTTGCCGGTGTCGGATTCGAAGACCGTGGCCGGGAGGATGAACGCCACACCCCACGCGATCGTCGCCCAGCGTCCGACCCTGAGTCCCTCGGCGTCGGTGAGCGGGGTCCTGCGGAAACGGGCGACGACATCGTTGACCGTCGATGAGGACAGGGCGGAGAGCGACGAGGACAGCGTCGACATCGCCGCGGCGAGGATGCCGGCGAGCAGCAGCCCGGAGATGCCGGGCGGCAGGCCCTCGATGATGAAGAGCGGGAAGATCTCATCGTCGCGGGTGAGCCCGAGATCGGCCGGCAGCGCCTGGTCGTAGTAGGCCCACAGGGCGAGGCCGACGGCGAGGAAGATCGCGAACTGGACGAAGACGACGATGCCCGACCAGATGAGCGCCTTCTGCGCATCGACCTTCGTCCGGCAGGCGAGCAGCCGCTGGACGATGATCTGATCGGCCCCGTGGGAGGCCATCGCGAAGACCGCGCCGCCGACGAACGAGGGGATGAAGGATCCCGCGGCATTGATCGGGTTGCCCTCGAAGACGAACATCTGCAGCTTCCCGGCGGCGGCCGCCTCGGCGAGCCATCCCCCGCCGACACCGGCGGTGATGACGATGATCGCGAGGATCCCGCCGAGGACGTAGAGGAACATCTGGGCGACGTCGACCCAGACGACGGCCTTGATGCCGCCGATGAACGTGTAGACGATCGTGACGAGGGAGAGGACGACGATGATGATGAAGTAGTTCGTGTGGATGCCGAGCCCGTCGAGGATGACCTTGAGCGGGATCGCGGCGGCGAGCACGCGGATGCCGTCGGCGAGCAGGCGGGTGAAGAGGAACGTGATGCCCGCGGTCGTCTGCGTCGACTGGCCGAACCGCTTGCCGAGGTACGCGTACGCCGTGATCATCTCCCCGTCGTAGTAGCGCGGCAGCATGAAGAACGCGACGAGGATGCGGCCGACGATGTAGCCGAGCGCCAGCTGGAGGTAGGAGATGTCGCCGAGGTAGCTCATCACGGGGATGCCGATGACGGTGAGCGCGCTCGTCTCGGTCGCGACGACCGACAGGCACACCGCCCACCAGGGCAGCTCCCGCCCGCCGAGGAAGTAGTCCTTGAGCCCGGTCTGTCGCCCGCTCAGCTTCAGGCCCAGCCACGCGGTGGCGACGAGGTAGACGACGATCACCAGGAGGTCGATGATCTGCATGGTCGTGACTCCTTCTCAGTGCGGCGGTCTCGGCGGCCGGCGTCCTTGCCGGTGAGCGCCGCGTCGGGGGTTGCGGTGGGGTGGTTGGCGGTCGGGGTGGTCAGGGTCGGAGCGGTTGGCGGGCGTTTCCGGGTCTGTCTCAGGTCCGGTCGTCGATGCGCATCCGACGAGGTCTTCGGTGCAGCGGTACGGGCAGCTCAAGCGGACGCCATCCGGGAGTGAGTCGGCCGGCGATGCTCGGTCGGCTCGCCCGGGTCAGGCTCGGTTCGGTGGCCGGCAGGCCGTGCCAGCTCAGCCAGCCGATGAGCGCCATGAGCAGTCCCTCCTTCGCGCCCTCGGGCAGGCCGAGCGCCGCATCGGTCGTCTCGAGCGCGACACCGGGGCCAAGCGCAGAGTCGAGCGCGGCCATGAGCGTCGGATTCCGGGTCCCACCCCCGGACGCGATGACCGCGGTGACCCCGTGACGGCCGGCCGCCTCGGCGATGGTGCGGGCGGTGAGCTCCGTGACCGTGGCAATGGCGTCGAATCCGCCGAGGTGGGGATGGGCTGTGAGATGTCGGTCGAGGTAGGCAGCGTGGAAGAGCTCCTTGCCCGTCGACTTCGGGGCGGGGCGCCGGTAGTAGGGGTCGTCGAGGAGGTCGGCGAGCAGGGCCTCATCGGCCCGACCGCTCGCGGCGAGGGCGCCGTCGACGTCGCAGGACTGCGCGCCGTCGGTGATGCGGCGGGCGAGGATGTCGATGAGCGCGTTCGCCGGGCCCGTGTCGAAGGCGAGCGGCGCGCGATCGGGGGCGATGACGGTGAGGTTCGCGATTCCACCGAGGTTGAGCAGCGCGCTCGGAGCTGCCACCGCGCCGAGGAGCATCGTGTCGAGGATCCCGACGAGCGGGGCGCCCTGCCCGCCGGCGGCGATGTCGGCGGAGCGGACATCGGAGAGCACGGGGACCCCGAGGCGCTCGGCGATCCAAGCGGGCTGGCCGAGCTGCAGGGTCGATGTGACCTCGCCGTCGGTGACGTCGTGGCGCACGGTCTGACCGTGGGAGACGACGAGGTCGGGGACGACGCTGGTTCTCGCGCAGACCTCGGCGAGCGCCTCGGCGGCCATCCTTCCGAGTCGACCGTCGACGTCGCTGACGAGGGCGAGCGGGATGTCGCCGGGCTCGAGGAGACGGAGGATGTCGGCGTGGAGGTCCGCATCGAAGGGAACCTCGACACCGGCGAGGAGACGCACCGACAGGTCGTCGGGAGCTGCTGGGTCATGGGCGAAGTCGGCGAGGACGAGGTCGAGTCCGTCGGCCGAGGTGCCCGTCATCAGGCCGGCGATGATCATGGTCGCGGCCCCTCGACGGCGCTGCCCTCCGGGCGGACGGGCACGGTGAGTTCGGTGCGGACCTTGTAGCGGTCGCCGCGGTAGACCGAGCGGACGAATTCGAAGGGCACATCGTCGGCGCTGCGCGAGGTGCGCTCGAAGAGCAGGGCCGGGGCCTGGATCGGGGCGCCGAGGTGCTCGGCTTCCTCCTCGTCGAGGAGCGTCGGTTCGATCGTCTGCACGCTGTGGGCGAGGTCGATGCCGAAGCGGGTGTGGAGGAGGTCGTAGAACGAGGCGTCGACGAGGTCGGCGGCGACGAGTCCGGGCACGCGCGCGGCGGGAATGTGGAGCTCCTCGAGGGCGATCGGCTCATCGTCGGCGAGTCGCAGGCGGAGGATCGTCAGCACCTCATCCCCTTCGCCGAGGTGGAGCTTGCGTCCGATGTGCGCCCCGGCCTCTCCGCGGTCGAAGGAGAGCACCCGGGAGCCGGGATGCAGTCCGCGGGCGAGCATGTCCTCGGTGAACGAACTCGCGGCCAGCGGCTGATCGAACTTCGGGCCGAGCGCGAAGACGCCGGCCCCATGCCGGCGGCGGACGACGCCCTTCGCGACGAGGTCGTCGAGGGCCCGGCGCAGCGTCATCCGGGAGATGCCGAGCTGCTGAGCGAGCTGACGCTCGGGCGGGAACTGCTCTCCGGCGGCCATGCCGTCGAGGCGATCGAGGAGCTGATCCCGAATCGAGTGGAATTTCGTCACTCCCCCATTGAGTCACAGGTCACACACGAAATCAAGACCACTGGTCTACTTTGGGGTGCGGCGGGGCGTGGACCCGGCGCGGCGCCGCCGACGCACTGCCGGCGAAAAGTACGAACGCTCGCGAAAAGTGCGACACGCAGACCGGATGACGGCGAAAAGTCATTCTGCACGGTGACTAGTCGTGGCCGAATCGACTTTCGGCGGGCAGTCCGGTGCGCGTCCGCCCCACGGCGGCCCCGCGGGGGCGCCTCACCTCGGCGCGACGACCCGACTCAGCCCGCTCGGCACCAGCGCACCGGCACCGAGGTGGTCGACGCGACGCGCCCCGCAGCTGGCACAGCGGAGGTAGACGATCAGCCCGGTCGAGATGCGGTGTCGCGACTCGGTCAGCCAGCCGTGCTCACAGCCGGCGCCGGAGGCCTGTCCCCCAGCGGCGGTGCTGTTGTCGCGAGTCACGCGCATCTCGCGTCCTGCTCTGGTGTCCATGCCGTCCACCCTGCTGTAATGGTCTTATGCAACTCAACCCTTACGGCGAGTACGCGGTGCTGCTCGCGGCGTCGCTCGCCAATGACTGGCCGAGTGATCGCGACGGGATCGAGGCCCGCACCCGGGAGTTCGGGATGACGATGGGCTTCGAACCGACGTCGACCGACCTCGACGACACGCGCACCGTCATCGATGAGTGGCTGGCGGTCGTCGACGCCGACGACCCTCAGGACCGGGCGGAGATCCTCAACGCGATCATGGCGAACGCCGCCGCCTACCCGCGCCTCGTCGACCACGACGATGAGGGCTGGCACCTCCACTACCGGGATTCGAACCAGTCGCTGGCCCATGTGCTGCGCGCCGTCATCTGCGTCGGTACGGCGCTGCACCTGACGACCCGCGGCATGCACCGCCTCGGTCGCTGCGCGGCCGGCCTGACACCTGGCGACCCGTGCGACAACGTCGTCGTCGACGTCACCCGCAACGGCCGCCAGCGCTACTGCTCGGTCCGCTGCGCCAACCGCGACGCCGTCCGCCGCCACCGCGCGAAGGGCGCACGGAATTCCGCCTGAGGGGTTCCCGTCCCGGCGATGTCTTTCTAGCATGGTGCCATGGCTGAATACAGAGGACAGGAACTGCAGGACAAGCTCGCCGAGGCGGGGCTGAGCGATTGGAAGGGCGGCTCGGACAGCATCACCGCGAAGTACCTCACCGGGGACTTCGCGACCGGACTCGACCTCGTCAACCGCCTCGGCGCCGCTGCTGAGGAGGCCAACCACCATCCCGACATCACTCTCACCTACCCCGTCGTCGAGGTGGTGCTCACCAGCCACGACACCGGCGCGGTGACGGAGCGGGATCTTCAGCTCGCCGCCACGTTCAGCGACATCGCCGCAGGTGCGGACATCTCCGCCGATCGCAATGGACAATCTTCGTGACCTAAGCTGAACGCGACCGCCTGTCACCAATTCCCGGGAGACGATCCGTGTACACCGCTGCCGATGACCGCTACGAGTCGATGACCTATCGCCGAGTCGGGAGCTCCGGACTCGTGCTGCCGGCCCTGTCGCTGGGGATGTGGCACAACTTCGGCGACGACGTCGCGTTCAACGAACAGCGCGCACTGGTCCGCCGCGCTTTCGACCTCGGCGTCACGCACTTCGACCTCGCGAACAACTACGGGCCGCCGTCCGGGTCGGCCGAGATCAACTTCGGTCGCCAGCTGCGTGAGGACCTCGGCCGCTACCGCGATGAGCTCATCATCTCGACGAAGGCCGGCTGGGTCATGCACCCCGGCCCCTACGGCGGCCCGGGCGGCAGCCGCAAGTACCTGCTCTCGAGCCTCGATGCGTCGCTGGGTCGCCTCGGCCTCGATTACGTCGACATCTTCTACTCGCACCGCCCCGATGCCACGACCCCGCTCGAGGAGACGATCGGCGCACTCGACACTGCGGTGCGCTCGGGTCGCGCCCTCTACGCGGGCATCTCCTCCTATTCGGCCGCCGACACGGCCCGAGCGGCGCAGATCGCCCGCGACCTCGGCACGCCGCTGCTCATCCATCAGCCCTCGTACTCGATGCTCAACCGCTGGATCGAGGACGACCACCTCCTCGACACCACCGCCGAGGAGGGCCTCGGCGTCATCGCCTTCTCCCCGCTCGCCCAGGGCCTGCTCACCGGCAAGTACCTCGACGGGGTGCCCGCGGATTCGCGCGCCGGGAAGGAGACCCCGTCGTTCAAGGACGGCTTCCTGTCCGCGGACAACCTCGACCGGATCCGCGGACTGGCCGACATCGCCGAGGCGCGCGGTCAGTCGCTCGCGCAGATGGCCCTGTCGTGGGCGCTGCGCGACCCCCGTGTCTCCTCCCTCGTCATCGGCGCCAGCCGCGTCGATCAGCTCGAGAACAACGTCGCCGCCCTGAGCGCCGCTCCCTTCACCGATGACGAGCTTGCCGCGATCGACTCCTTCGCCGTCGACTCGGGCGTCGACATCTGGGGCGATGCCCGCCGCAGCACACAGGACTGATGGGCCCGGGCCCGGCCCCCGCTCAAGGCCGACGGGTTCACTCTGCGGCCGCGTCGAGCAGCGCGTGCGTTCGTGCGGCCCATCGCGGTCGAAACGCGTAGACGCAGACGAGCCGGAGGAGGCTCGCGCGTTCGTAGAGTCGAAGTCGTGACCGGTCGCAGCCTCCCGCCGAGGCGACCCGGCCGATCGCACGGGTGACGGCCTCCGCTTCGGCGGGCGACCAGATTCCCTGAGCGCGCCGCCACGTCGCGTGGGCGGACAGGTTGCCGAGGTCGAGTTCGCGCTCACCGCGGCAGGCCGTGTCGACGTCGAGGAGTCCGGGACCGGCGGCCTCATCCCACATCAGCTGCTTGTCGTGGAGATCGCGGTGCACCGGGCCCCAGCGCAGTGGCGGAGCGGAGTCGCGCAGCTGCGTGGTCACCTCGTCGAGGAGCGCATCGAGGGGCGCGGCACGGTCGCCGAGCAGACCATCGGCCCGCTCCCGCCAGTCCTCGAGGACACCGGCTTCGTCTTCAGCGGTGTGGGTGGGCATCGAGTCCGGCAGCGCCTGTGCGTCCGCGCGGTCCCATGCGCCGAGGCAGTCCGTCCAGGCCCGCTCCCAGTGCGTGCCGAGTGCCCTCGGCTCGTGGAGTTCGACCCCGGGGACCCGAGCGAGAAGGACCGTCGCGTCATCGGCGTCGAGCACCCGGGGCAGGATGAATCCGGCGGCGAAGGCGAGCGCCCTGTCCTGCCCGGCGAGGATCGCCGCTGCCTTGCCACGGCGCACGCATTTCGCGAAGGTGCCGTCGGCGAGAGCGACGACGGCGCGTCGTCCCGGCCGGTGGGAGACGAGCCGGTTGCCGCGCGTGCCCGGACCGTCGAGGAGGCGCGCGAGGCCGGGGAGGTCCGGGTCGGCGCCGGCCGGCAGCAGTGTCGCGACCGCGGTGGTCTGTGTGGCCGTTCGGGGGTCGACAGGTGAGGGTTCGCGGGTGTCGCCGTGCGATGCCTCGCGGGTGTCGCCGTGCGGGGTATCCCGTGAGCCGGGATGCGGTGTGTCCCGCGGGGTCGGATCGAGGAAGCCTGCCCGGATGCCGTCGGCTGTCGTCGCCTCGACGGCGATGCGGCCCTTCTTCGCCGGCCACGCTCGGCGGATGTCGACATCGGTCCCGTCGATGCGGATGCGCGCGGGGATCGGTGAGGAGCTGGGCCGAGTGCCGCAGGCGGTGAGGTGGGGGCGATCGCGCAGGGCCTCCT
The DNA here is from genome assembly GCF_005502845.1 of Brevibacterium sp. 2SA. NCBI lineage: Bacteria > Bacillati > Actinomycetota > Actinomycetes > Micrococcales > Brevibacteriaceae > Brevibacterium > Brevibacterium sp. 2SA. The sequence continues at coordinate 14,262 of NZ_SCMW01000026.1, forward strand.
CGGCAAGGTCGAGGTGCCGTTCGGTGCGCTCGCGCCAGTCGGGACGGCAGGTGCGCCAGGGCTCGATAGCCGTGAGGAGCAGCGCCCAGGCCGCCCACACGTCGAGACCGTCGATCCGCGGCGGACTCGCCGGCATGGGAGCTGCCACGCCCGAGGCCGCGGCCGCATCCGACGCGACGGCGCTGTATCCGTGGAGGAATCCGATCTCCAGCCCCGGTCCGGCGGTGTCACCGCGGAGGCGGCACGCCGCGATCCACCGGCCGAGATCCATGCCGACCGGGCCGACACCGGCTCGATCGAGGTCGATGATCCGGAAGTCCCCGCCGTCGATGAGGATCTGGTCGGGGCTGAGGTCACCGTGGATGTCGGAGAGTTCAGTCAGAGCCCGACTCGGGTCGGTCGAGCTCAGCTCTGCGGCGATGGTGCGGGCGAGTCGTCGCGCACGTGCGACCTCTGCGTCCGGGAGCAGCCGGCTCAGCGTGCGCACGGTGTCATCGAGCATCGCGCAGGCGTCGGCGACAGCGTGCCGGTCGTGAGAGTCAGCGACGCTGCGGCCGTGGAGGGCGGCGATGGTGCGGCCGACCGCCTCGGCGATCTGCGCATCCGGGTGTGTGGCGAGGTCACCGGTGCCCCACCACGGCAAGCGCACTGCCGTCGCATCCGCGCCGAGGCGGGTGACCGGCAGGGTGGGCAGCCCGTGCCGCTGCCAGTCCTCGGCGGCGGCGAGGAGACGGTCGTAGGGGTCCGTGCCGATCCGCACGAATTCGCCGGCGTGTGCGAGGAGGATGCGTCTGGCCGGGTTGTAGCCGACGACGGTGCACGCGTCGAGGTCGAGATCATCGCGCACCCGCGCAAGCGATGCCCCGAGCTTCGGATCCGCGAGCACTCCCCCGCTGACGAGGGTGAACTCGCGGGCCCCCGCGGGCCGGTCCCGACCCGACACGGTGTCGTGAGCTGCCGGCGCAGCATCGTCAACTGCCGACGCGGCAGGGTCCGTGACGACGGTGTGGACGTACAGGGACTGGCCGCGCCGCTCCGCTCGACGCCGCAGGTTCGCCAGTTTGTCGGCGTCGCTCATCACCGTCGTCCAGCCCCATCCGGCGAGACCGGGCACGCCGTCGCGCCGCCAGGCGACGATGGCGCTGCGACCGGGTTTGACGCGGAGGCGCACGGGCCGGGCGGCGAACCCGAGAAGTCGACTGAGCGCCGCCGCCTCACGCAGGTCGTCGAGGAAGGGGATCTCCATGCCGGAGGATGCACCGACGAACGCGGTTGCCCCGCCGGCAGGGACCGTCCGCGGCGCGGCACCAGCGGCCGCGCAGGCCGCGTCGACCGCGGTCATCGGCGGACCCCGGTTCCCACGACCGGACGGTGCTCGGGCGGTGCGGGGTGAGCGGGCGGCAGCGGCCCGGTCACGGTGCCCGACGCAACGGAGGCGTCCGCCTCGGCGCCCCATTCCGGTGTCGACTCCTCAGCCTGATCGCGCAGCCACGCAGCCACCCGCGTCGAAGGATCGGCGGCGAGCTCCGCCGGTGAGCCGTCCTCGACGATGCGACCGTCCTCGAGCCAGACCACCCGGTCGAGGCCGCGGACCATCGCCGCATCATGGGTGATGACGATGCCGGTGCGCCCCTCGGTGAGGTCCCACAGCGCCTCCGTCACCTGCGCCCGGGTCGCCGGGTCGAGCCCCGTGCTCGCCTCATCGAAGACGACGACCGGGGCAGACCGGACGAGAGCACGCGCGATCGCCAGGCGCTGCCGCTGCCCGCCGGAGAGCGTGTCCCCGCGGTTGCCGAGCACCGTGTCATAGCCCTCGGGCAGCTCCCGGATGAACTCATCGGCTCGGGCCGCACGGGCCGCGGCCTCCACCTCGGCGTCGGTGGCGTCGAGGCGACCGTAGCGGATGTTCTCCCGCACGCTCACCGCGAAGAGCACCGACTCCTGGAGGAGGACGGAGACGTTGCCGCGCAGGGACGCCCGCGTGACATTGCGCGTGTCGTAGCCGTCGAGGTAGATGTGCCCGGCGTCCGGCTGGCTGAGACGGAGCAGGTAGCTCGTCAGCGTCGACTTGCCCGCCCCCGAGGCGCCGAGGATGCCGATCTTCTCCCCTGCGGGGATGAGCAGGCTGAGGTCGTCGAAGAGGCGACGGCCGTGTCCGTCGCGGGAGGTCACGCCGTCGAAGACGACATCGCCGGCGACGGGTCCCATCGTCACCGCGTCGGGGCGGTCGTCGATCTCGATGGGTTCGTCGAGGAGGTCGGCGATGCGCTCCCCCGAGGCGGTGGCCCGGGCGATGCGGCCCGTGTACTTCGCCATGTCGCGCAGCGGCTTCATCGCGATCTTGAGGTAGAGGAGGAAGAGGACGAGATCGCCCGGGGTCATTGCTCCGCGCAGCACCTGGTAGCTGCCGAACGCGAGGACGAGGGCCTGCGAGACGCCGACGAGGACGTCCGTGGAGCGTTCGAGCCCCGCGGCCAGCCGGCGGGCGCGCACCCCGGCCTTGAGCGCGCGTTCGTTGCCGTTGGCGAATTCGGTGGCCACCGTCCCCTCGAGTCCGTAGGCCTGGACGACGCGGATCGCACCCAGCGCCTCGGCGGCGGATCCGACGAGGTGGCCCTCGCCTTTGCGCGTCGACCGGGAGGCGGTGGTGATCTTCGGGGTCGCGACCCGGGAGAGCAGACCGTAGACGACGGCGGTGGCAAGGACGATGGCCGAGAGCACCGGGTCGAGGACGACCATGACGACGAGGAGGACGGCGAGGGTGATGACATTGCCGACGAGCGGCAGTCCCGCGGTCACGGCGACCTCCTGGAGGCGGCCGATGTCGCCGACGAGGCGCTGTGAGGTGTCTCCGATCGACGCCTTCGAGTGGTACTTCAGCGACAGCGCCTGGACATGGTCGAAGACCCGGGAGCGCAGCTGTGTGGCGACCCGTGCCCCGACGAGGGCAAAGCAGATCGTCGATGCGTAGTTCGTCACCGCGCGGCCGGCGACGATGACGGCGAGACCGAGCGCCGCGGCCACAAGAGTCGTTGCCACCCCGGAGCCGACGCCGAGGCTCGGGGCGATGTCAGCGCCGAGGGCGGCGGTGACGGCGTCGACGGCGATCTTGATCGGCCACGGCTCGAGGATGCGGAAGACGACGTCGGCGAGCAGTGCGGCCAATCCGGCGAGGATGAGCCACTTGTGCCGGCCGAGGTGGGGGCGGATGATGCTCAGCGTCCGCTTGAGGGCGCTGGCGTTCGGCACGGTTCGCGGCGTCATGCGGTCTCCACGAGGACGGGGGCGAGGATGTCACGGCACCGGCTCTCCCAGGAATGGCGGGCGATCGCCTCGGCGCGGGCGGCCTGACCCATCCGCGTCCGCCGGGCGGGATCATTCAGGAGGGTCTGCAGCGCGGCGGTGAGCTCGGCGATGTCGTCGGGGGCGACGAGGATTCCGGCGTCCGTGCCGGCGAGCAGTTCGGGGATCGATCCGACCCTCGATGCGACGGTGGGCACCCCGGCGGCGAGGTACTCGTAGATCTTCAGCGGCGAGAAGTAGTTCGGGCCGGCCGGATACGGGGCAACGGCGATGTCGAAGCGCCGCAGCTGGGCGGGCACGTCGGCCGGGGCGAGCGCACCGTGGAAGGTGATGCGGGCTCCCAGGCGGAGGCGTTCGGCCTGGGCGGCGAGCGCCTCGGCCTCAGGTCCGTGCCCGACGATGTCGAGGTGGAACGGTCCGTCGAGGTCCGCGCACGCCGCGAGCAGTCGGTCGGTGCCGTGCCACGGTTTGAGGGTGCCGACGAAGCCGATGCGCACCGGCGCCGAACTTTTCGGGGCAGTGCCGTGGACGGCTGCGTCGGCGTCGTGGACGGCGGTGTCGGTGGACCCGGGCGCGATGCGGTCGGTGTTGACCCCGTTGGGGACGACGACCACCTCGGCGAGTCCGGGATAGTCGCGCCGCACCCAGCCGGCCACGGCGTCGCTCACGCACACGATCCGCGCGGCCTGTCCGAAGCTCGCGGCGGTCGAGCGCTGCGCATGCTCGGTGTGGACGAGTCCGCGGTGGGTGCGCTGCTCCTCGATGAGCGGCGCGTTGACCTCGAGGATGAGAGGAACGCCGAGGCGGTCGCTGATCGTGGCACCCGCGGTGGAGAAGAGCGAGTACCGCTCGTAGACGAGGTCGAAGCCCCCGCGGGTCGCGACGAGATCGGCGAGCAGGTCGGAGACCCGCAGCAGCGCGATCTCCCGGCAGCCCCGGTCGAGACCCGGGGGCAGGTCGAGGCGGACGACCTCGAGGTCGGCGAGGTCGCCGGGCATCGCGTCGTCGGTGCGGGTGCAGAACACCGTGACCTCGTGCCCGAGGCTGCGGAAGGCGCGGATGACCTCTTGGGCGTGGACGCTCGCGCCCTTCGTGCCGAAGATCCCGATGCCGGGGTCGAGGAGGATGTAGGCGATTCTCATGAGGCACGCTCCCAGGCATCGAGGGTGTCGCCGTCGGGGGCACCGCCGCTGCTGGCTGCCGACGCCGCGGCGACGGGCACCTCGGCCCTGCCGATGAGGGCGGCCAGCTCGGCGGCCTGGACACGGGAGTCGTGGAGGGCGCACACGCGCGCCCGCGCGGCGTCGGTGACGGAGGTCAGCGAGGCGGGGTCGCCGACGGCCCGCCGGACCACCTCGGCGACGGCGGCGGCGATCGCTGTCGGATCGGCCCCGTCGACGAGCCACCCGGTCTGTCCGTCGATGACGATCTCGGGCACCGCGGTGACCGTGCCGGCCACACACGGGATGCCGGCGGCCATGCCCTCGAGGAGGACGGTCGGCAGCCCGTCGACGTTGCCGTCGGAGCCGTCGACGAAGGGGGCGACGAGGACGTCGTGGGTGTCGAACATCTCCCGCACCTCCTGCTGGGTCAGGGCTCCGTGCAGGGTCACGACATCGTCGAGTCCGAGAGTGCGCACCTGAGCGGCGAGGTCGGCCTCGAGCGGGCCGGTGCCGACGAGGTCGAGCCGGACCGGCAGCCCCGTGTCGCGGAGGACGGCGAGCGCGGAGAGGAGATGGCCGAAGCCCTTCTTCTCGACGAGGCGGCCGACGGCGAGCAGCGCGGGGACTTCCGCCGGCTCCCGGTGCGGCCGGTACGGGAAGCGGTCGAGTTCGAGGCCGTTGCGCACGACGGTGATCCGCTCGGCGAGCTCGGGGCCGAGGGTCCGGGCGAGATAGTCCCGATTGAAGTCGCTGATCGCGATGACGTGGTCGGCGGCCGCGGTCTTGCGGGCGAGGTCGGAGACCTCGACGCTGTTGTGGAAGATGTCCTTCGCGTGCGTCGTGAACGAGTACGGGATGCCGCTGAGCTGGGAGGCGGCGCGGGCCACCGTCGTCGACACCGAGGCGAAGTGCGCGTGCAGGTGCGTGACCCCGTGCTCGCGGGCGAGCCGGGCGACAGTGAGCGCCTGACCCGCGTCGTCGTGGTCGAGGGCGAGGAGCTCGCCGAGGTGGTCGGCGGCAGCGGCGGCGATGTCGGGAACCGTCGTCGCCTCCTGCCAGACCTCCCAGAAGCCGCGTGCGCTCGAGGACCGTCCGACGTGGATGACGGGGGCCTTGACGCGGGCGAGCTCCGGATGGAAGCGCGCATCGGTGCAGGGACGCAGCGAGAAGATGACGATGTCCTCTCCGGCGGCCTCGCGGGCGAGGATCTCGGAGACGATGAACGTCTCGGAGAAGCGGGGGTACATCTTGAGGACGTAGCCCACGCGCCTGCGGGGGCTCGCCACGGACAGGGCGGTCTCAGACGGCACAGCGGACCTCCTCGGTCAGCCTCGGACGGGAGTGGGCGAGCGCGGAGACGGCGGGCACGTCGGCGGCGTCGATGAGTTCGGCGGCGAGGGCGGCCACGGTGCGCAGGCCGTCGCGGTCGATGTGGTCCCGGGACGACTGCGTCCCGGCGCGGCCGGCGAACCATGAGGTGAGGAACTCCGGCGTCGCCTCGCTCAGGCCGCAGGTGTCGAGGGCTCCGGCGGCGGCGAGCGCCGAGGCTCGCCGGGGCTGCTCCTCGCGGTGGCCGACCCGGGGGACGACGAGCGCGGGGGTGCGGGTGGCCATGACCTCCGAGAGCGTGTTGTAGCCGCCCATGCACACGAGTGCCGCGGCGCGGGCGATGAGCCCGGGCATGTCGGCGGTGTGCCGGAGGATCTGCGTGTCCGGGCGGGCGAGGTCGCGCAGTCGCTCGACCTCGGGCAGGTCCATCTGCGGACCGACGACGACGAGGTGGGTGTGCCCGGGCGGCGGGGTCGCGGCGATCGCGCGTTCGGCGAGCGCCGCCCCGTCGGAGCCTCCGCCGAGGCAGGTGAGGACGAAGGGCTCGTCAGCGGCGGGCAGTGCGGCGAGTGCCGCGGCCTCCTGCCGGGCGAGTGCGAGGTAGCCGGTGAGCGTCGCGATCTCGGCGAGTTCGGCGGGGACCTCCCCGGTGGCGCGGGGGTCGTAGACGGCCGCGTCGCCGTAGACCCAGACTTCGTCGAAGGCCGCGGCGACGCTGCCGGGGCCGCCGACTCGATCCCACTCGGCGGCGATGACGGAGGGGGTGTCGAGGACCTCGCGGAGGCCGAGCACGGTGCGGGTGCCGCGGGCGCGGACATGGTCGATCACCTCGGCGAGCTCCCCGTCGACGCCGAAGGGGTGCCGGTCGACGATGAAGAGGTCGGGCTGCTGCTGGTCGAGGACGGCGGTGATCGCCGCCGACCGCAGACTGCGCAGGCCGTCCATCGTCGCCGCGAGCGCCCGCGGCGCATAGCCGCCGGGGGCCGGCGTGACGCCGGGGAGGATGACCCAGTCCCAGCCGGTGGGCAGGTCGAAGCGGGCGGCCTCCGGACTGCCGGCGATGAGGAGTCCGCTGACGGGACGCCCGGTGCGCTCGGGCAGCTGTGCGGCGAGCGCGAAGGCGAGCGCGCGATTGCGGCGGAGGTGCCCGAGTCCCAGTGAGTCATGGGAGAAGAGCGCGATTCTCAGGTTGTCTGTCATGGTTCCCAGCTTCGTCGCCGAGATTAAGGCCGAGATGAGATGCAGATGAGAACCGTCTTAGGAACGTTCGCCGAGGTGGGAGGCCTGAAAAGGCCGAACGTTGAGGTCAGGTGCCTTGTTTCCGGCGTACGGCGTGGTGCCGCGGTGCCGATCAGTCGACGCGGTAGCCGAAACCTCGGACGGTGGTGACGAAGTCGGAGCCGAGCTTCTTGCGCAGGTAGCCGACGTAGACGTCGACGACGTTGGAGCCGGGGTCGAAGTCGAAACCCCACACATGGGAGAGGAGCTGTTCGCGGGAGAGGACGTTGCCGCGGTTCTTCAACAGGATCTCCGCGAGTGAGAGTTCGCGGGCGGAGAGGTCGACGACGCGCTCGCGCACCCAGACCTGCCGGCTGAGCAGGTCGATGCGCACGTCCCCGCGCACGAGCTCGGTCGTCGGCGCCTCCTGCACGGTCTCCTTGAGGCGCAGCCGGATCCGGGCGAGCAGCTCCCCGAAGCGGAAGGGTTTGATCATGTAGTCCACCGCCCCGGATTCGAGGGCGTAGATCGTGTCCTCGGCGTTGTCGCGGGCGGTGAGGACGAGGACGGGCAGCGTGGGGCGCTGGTCGCGCAGCTGCTCGAGGACGCTGAAGCCGTCGAGTCGGGGCAGGCCGATGTCGAGGACGAGGAGGTCGAAGTCCCCGGTGATCGCGAGGTCGCGTCCGGTGAGACCGTCGGCGGCGATCTCCGTGCTGAAGCCGGCGGCGCCGAGCCCCTTGGCGATGAAGGAGGAGATGCGCGCTTCGTCTTCGACGACGAGGATTCTCTTCACTGGCGTCCTTTCGGCAGGGTGAGACGGAATTGGGCTCCCACCTCGGTGGGGTCGAGGGTGACGGTCCCACCGTGGGCGCGGGCTATCGCCTCGACGATGGAGAGACCGAGCCCGAACCCGTCGCCGTCGGAGGTGCCGCGGTTGAAGCGGTCGAAGATCTCGTCGGCGATCTCGGCGGGCACGCCCTCACCGTCGTCGCGGACCCAGAGGTGGACGGCGGTGGCGTCCTCGGAGGCACCGAACGTGATCGTCTGGCCGGTCTCGGTGTGGTCGACGGCGTTCGCGGCGAGTTGGAGGAGCGCCTGGGTCAGGCGCTGGCGGTCGGCGGTGAGGACCGGGAGGTCGGTGATCTCGACCTGCCAGTTCCGGGGTCCGAGCCCGGTCGCCTTCGCGAGCACCCCGTGGAGGAGCGCGGAGACGTCGACGGATTCGGGGCGGACGAAGTCGGGACGGCGTGACCGGGCGAGGACGAGGAGCTCCTCGACGAGGCGCGTCATCCTGTCGGTCTCATCGAGCAGGAGCGCACGGGTCTCGTCGACATCGGCGACGTCCTCGGAGTTCATCGTCTCGAGGTGCCCGCTGAGGATCGTCAGCGGGGTGCGCAGTTCGTGGCCGACGTCGTCGAGGAAGCGGCGCTGGGTCTCGAAGGCGGATTCGAGCCGATCGAGCATCGCGTTGAAGGTGCGTCCGAGTTCGGCGATGTCGTCGCTGCCGCGCGTCTCGAGCCGGTTGCTCAGGTCGCCGCCGGAGATCGACTGTGCGGTCTGACGCAGCTGGGTCACCGGTGAGAGGAGGCGGCGGGCGAGCACGGAGGAGATCCCGGAGATGATGAGGGCGGCCAGCAGCGCGACGATGACGTAGATCTGCATGAACTGGATGAGGTCGGCGCGGCTGGCGGTGACGTTGTGGACGACGACGAAGGAGCCGTGTTCGCTCGTCGGCGGCGGCGTGGCACCTGCTGCGTCGTTCGCCGAGGCGACCGCTGAGACGGGGAGGACGTAGCCTTCGTAGTCATTGCCCTCGAGCTGCAGTTCGATCTCCCCACCGTCGGCCGCAACGCGTGCCACCGCGTCCTCGAGAGCCTGAGAGCCGCCGAGGAGGGTGTCCGGTTCGCCCTGGTAGAGGACGCGACCGTCGCTGAGGTAGGCGAAGAGCGATTCGTAGGAGTCCGGCTGGTTCTGGGCGAGGAACTGGCTGAGCATCTGGTCCACCGAGGTGAACGGCTGACCGGTCTCGGGGTCGACGCCGGTCTTCGCAAACGACCGCATCTCCGCGACTTCCTGATTCATCGACCCGGAGATCCGGTTCGAGACGTTGTTCGACTCGACGGAGTAGAGCACCACGCCGACGATCGTCAGGGCGAGGACGGAGAGGACGGAGACGGCGATCGTCAGTCGGTTCTCGACGGTGAGTCGGATGCGACGATCAGTCGTCGTCATCGTCACCGCCGTCATCGTCATCATCGTCGTCATCATCGTCGTCATCGTCGCCGGCGTCGTCATCGTCGTCGTCGCCGTCTGCGGGGACTTCGCGCGGCGGGTTGGGAGCGGGTTCGTACGAATGCTCGATCTGTCCGGAGCCGCTGCCGGTGCCGCTGCTGCCCGAACTGCCGCCCCCGCCGTCGGCGCCGCTGCGGTCGGCATTGTCGCCACCGGCTGCGGTGCTCCCACCGTTGTCGGCGCCTCCGCGGGATCCAGTGCCGTCATCGGCGGAGGTGTCCGGGTCGCCTTCGGCTGCTGCCGCACCACCGGGAGAAGCAGACTCCGCAGAGTTCGGCGAGACCTGGATCGGGGTGAGGTCGGGGGTCTCGGACTGGCCGGTGCTGCGCACGATGATGAACGCGAGACCGGCCAGGACGACGACGAGTCCGGTGACGACCGCGCTGAGCACACTCGATTGCTTCCCCACACCATCAACCCTGCCGAAGGCGCACGCGCTTTGTCGAGCGATCGGCAATGAGAGTCTTCTTAGTCAGCCCGAGTTCATCGTCTCAGGCGCGCAGGCCTTAGGCGCGCAGCTGACGGGCGTGCGATACTGAGAACGCCCCGAATCGAGCCTCACCGAGGAGTCCCCATCAGCGAAGAACGCCGTCCCGACGACGAACTCGCCCGACCGGATCCCGACCCCGCCGCAGGGTCCCAGGCAGCGGCGACTCCCGAATCCGAGACGCAGGAGTCGGAGGCACGGACTTCTGAGGCGCAGGCCCCGGACGCTGAGGACGCCCGCAAGGAGAACCCGTGGGCGGCGATCACACCGTGGCAGGGCAAGGCCAAGCCGCTCGACAAGATCCTCCTCTTCATCATCATCGGCGTGCCCGTCATCTACCTCGCTCTGCTGCCGCTGCGGCCGTGGATGCTCGTCAACGCACCCGTTCTCCAGGAGTTCATCAACGGCGCGAAGACTGCGATCGTCGCCGCCGGAGCCTATGCCGCCGTCGGGGAGATCCCGCTGTGGCTCGTCATCGTCGCCGGGTTCGTCGGGATGGTGAAGTTCAACTGGGCGTTCTGGCTCGCCGGTCGTCGGTGGGCCGACGGCGTGCTCCGTCTCTTCGCACAGAACGATCGCCAGCTGGCCCGCATCGAGCGCCTGCGCTCGATTCCCAGTTGGGCGCTCTTCCTCATGACGATGATCGCCCGCTGCCCCGGCGTGCCGGGCACCCTCGTCTACATCGTCGCCGGATGGACGAGGATGCGGCTGTCGCTGTTCCTCATCGCCGACTTCCTCGGGTGCCTGATCTTCACGCTCATCTGGACGATCCTCGGCTATCAGCTCGGCGAGGCGGCCGTCTCCGTGCTCTCCGTCATCGACAAGTACTCACTGTGGGTGACCTTGGCGCTCATCGCCGGCATCTTCGTCTTCGCCGTCATCAAGGAGAACCGCAAGGCGAAGTCGCAGGACTGAGCCGGCTCACGGCCCGAGGCTGAGGAACGTCTCCCGCATTCGCTGCGGGTCTGCGGTCGTGCCGCTGAACAGTGCGAAGGCGTCGACAGCCTGATTCACCGCCATGCCCGACCCGTCGAGAGTGCGGCAGCCGATCGCCCGGGCGTCCCTCAGGAGCTGAGTCTCCAACGGGAGGTAGACGACATCGGCGACCCACAGCTCCGGCCGCAGCAGTGCCGCGTCCACTGGACTGCCTGGGTGGGCTCGCATTCCCACCGGGGTGGCGTTGACCAGTCCGTCAGCGTCCGACAGAGCGGGCCCGATCTCACCGAGGGCGACGACCCGCACAGCGTCGCCGATGTCCGCGGCCAGAGCCCGCGCCCGCTCCTCGCTGACATCGGCGATGACGAGTTCGCCGACTCCCGCCGCTGCCAGCGCGAAGGCGACCGCCCTCCCGGCACCACCGGCCCCGATCTGCACGACGCACCTTCGGTCGGCTCCCGCCAGGCCCGCATCGAATCCGCGGGCGAAACCGGTCACATCGGTGTTGTGGCCGTGGGTGCGACGGTCGCGGTCGATGACGACGGTGTTGACCGACCCGATCCTCCGCGCCTCATCGGACACCTCATCGAGAAGACTGATCACCTCCTGTTTGAACGGGTGGGTGATGTTGAGCCCGTCGAATCCGAGGCGGATCGCCGCGGTGAGGAGATCCTCGAGAGACGCCGAGGCGACGGCGGGTTGGGCTGTGTCGATAGCACGGTAGATGGTCGGAATCCCCAGTCGAGCCCCTTCGAGTTCGTGCATGCGCGGTGTCCGCGACGCGGTGATGCCGTCGCCGATGAGGCCGAGCAGGAGGGAGCGGACTGGGGTTGCGGCAGGCAGGGACATGGTCACCTCGGGAGTCGGGCGGCGATGGCAGCCGCAGTGGTCGTGAGCTGTGGTGTGAACCCGACAAGGTCGTCGAGTGAGCGCCGAAAGACCGGGGCGGCCAACGCCAGTGCCGCGAGCAGCCGTCCGTCGAGATCGAGGACGGGGACGGCAACAGCGTTCATGCCGATGTCGTTCTCCTCCGATTGCCCGGCCCAACCGCGTGAGCGCACTTCGTCGAGCCGCTGGCGCAGTTCGCCGGGGTCGGTGATCGATCGCGAGGTCCGAGCACTGAGGTCGAGTCGCTCGAGGGACCCATCACGGTCGGAATCGTAGGCGAGCATGATCTGCCCCAGGGACGAGGTGTGCAGTGGCGAATGATCGCCGGGATCGGTCGTCGTGCGGAACTGGGGACCGTCGACGGTCACCACAGTCAGTGCCGCATCACCCCGTCGCACGGACAGAATGCTCGATTCGCCCGTCGAACCGGTGAGGTCGCGGAGAAGGTCCTTCGTGGCACCGTCGAGTCCACGACGGTGCGCGACCTTCTGACTGAGCCTGAAGACCTCCATACCGAGCGTGTAGAGCTTTGAGTGCGCATCGAACGACGCGTATCCGGATTCGACGAGGCCCCCGAGAAGTCGATAGGCGGTGCTGAACGGATAACCCGTGATCTCCGCGGCCCGCGCAGCACTGATCCCGTCGGAGTAATCGCCGAGTAGTTCGAGCATCTCGAACGTCTTCGTCACAGAGTTCGATCCTTTGGCCGGCATCGGCGTGCCCCTCCTCGTCTGCTGCGCTGACGACTGCGCCATTGACAGTCGGTGTCGCCTCGGTCACACTGTAATCCACAATGTAACAGCAACTGCCATATTGTGGCAATACAACAATGCGAGGAAGCATGGCACACGCGATCGACGAAGCTCGCCCGACAAAGACTCCATTGCGAGCGGCACTGTCCAGTTGGACTGGTTCAGCGCTCGAGTACTACGACTTCGCGGTCTACGGGACCGCGGCGGCCCTCGTCCTCAATGTCCTCTTCTTCCCCGAGTCGACCGAACCGGGAATCAGAATCCTCCTGGCCATGGCCACCGTCGGCGTCGCCTACGTCGTGCGCCCACTCGGCGCCCTCATCATGGGTCCGCTCGGCGACCGCTACGGACGCAAGTTCGTTCTCATGCTCACGCTGTTCATGATGGGAATCTCGACTTTCGTCGTCGGCTGTCTGCCGACCTATGACCAGGTCGGCATTCTCGCCCCCATCCTGCTCGTCCTCTGCCGCATCATTCAGGGACTGTCCGCGTCGGGCGAGCAGGCGAGCGCCATCTCCGTCTCCCTCGAACACGCGACAGAGGCCAAACGGTCGTGGACGACGGCATGGACACTGCATGGGACGCAGTTCGGCACTCTCCTCGCTACCGCGGTCTTCATTCCCTTCACCGCTCTCCTTCCCGACGACCAGCTCTTCAGCTGGGGATGGAGGGTGCCGTTCTGGTTGTCGGCTGTCGTCGTCCTCACTGCCTGGCTGATCCGCCGGGGCCTCGAGGAACCGCCTGCGTTCAAGGCGACACGGCCCAGCAGCCCTCCGCTGCGCGCGGTGTTCACGTGGCACAAAGCCGCAGTCCTGCGCGTCGCGGCGTGTGCGATGGTCAATACCGTGAATATGGTCTTCACTGTCTGGTCGCTGTCGTTCGCCACGTCGATCGTGGGACTTGAGCGCTCGACGATGCTCCTCGTGTCGGTGACGGCCAACGCGGTCGCGCTCCTGGCGATTCCCGTCGCGTCTGCCCTCGCCGATCGCGTCGGCCGCAAGCCTGTGTTCATCATCGGTGCGCTGTGCTCCGGGCTGATGATGTTCCCCTACCTCGGGGCCGTCTCAGCCGGCAACTGGACACTCATCTTCGTCACCGGCGCGCTCATGGCCGGAGGGTTCTACTCGATGGCCAACGGCATCTGGCCGTCGTTCTACGCGGAGATGTTCCCGACATCCGTCCGCGTCACCGGCCTCGCCCTCGGCACTCAGATCGGATTCGCTGTCTCGGGTGGCCTGGCACCGGCGCTGGCCTCGGCTGTCGCCGGCGCGTCGGGAGAGAACTGGGTGTCCGTCGCCGCAGTCACAGCCGGTGTGTGCCTTCTCGTCGCCCTGGTCGCGTTCACTGCCGGCGAGACCAAGAACCTCTCGCTGACCGACATCGATGAACTGCACGAAGCGCGGGCCGTGATCTCAGCAGAACCGCCGTTCCGGACGAAGGAGGAGAAGTGAGAACATCGATCGCCACCGTCTGTCTGTCCGGAACTCTCGAGGAGAAGCTCCGGGCTGCGAGTCGAGCAGGTTTCGACGGCGTGGAGATCTTCGAACAGGATCTCGTCGTCAGCCCCCTGTCACCGGAAGCGGTCCGGGAACTCGCCGGCGATCTCGGCATCTCCCTCGACCTCTACCAGCCCTTCCGAGACTTCGAAGGCGTCGACGAGGAGCAGTTCGCGGCCAATCTCGACCGGGCACACGCGAAGTTCACGCTCATGCGACGCTTGGGGATCGGCACCATGCTGCTGTGTTCGAACGTCGGCACAGCGACGATCTCAGACGACACCGTCGCAGCGGGGCATCTGCGCCGCCTCGGTGACCTCGCCGCGCAATTCGATATCGACGTCGCCTACGAAGCGCTTGCGTGGGGGCGATTCGTCTCCGAGTACGACCACGCCTGGCAGATCGTGGAGCGAACGGACCATCCCCACATCGGTACCTGCCTCGACAGCTTCCACATCCTCTCCCGTGGCACGGACCTCGATCTCATCTCGGAGATTCCCGGCGAGAAGATCTTCTTCCTGCAGCTTGCCGACGCCCCCGCACTCACCATGGACGTCCTCAGCTGGTCACGACATCACCGGGTGTTCCCCGGCGAAGGTGCCTGGAACCTCCCGGACTTCCTCGCTCGGGTGGTCGACAGCGGTTACCGCGGCCCGGTGTCGCTCGAGGTGTTCAATGATTCGTTCCGGCAATCCGATACCGACCGCACGGCCGTCGACGGTCTGCGCTCGCTGCGGTGGCTCGAAGCGACGACCGCGGACATCCGCGCCGCCACCTTCGCTCCAGCGCGTGGAGCCGAGACCGTCGAGGAGCAATACCGACCCAAGGATGCCGACTGCTCCCGGGACCGGAGACGGATCGAGCGGATTGACCTGCGCCAGCTGCCCGACGTCGCCGAGCCGCACGGAGTGGACTTCGCCGAGATCTCCACGACCGATCTCGGGGCGGTCGCCCGTCAGCTTCATCAGCTCGATTTCCGCTTCACCGGGTACCACCGAAGCAAACCGCACATCCAGCTGTGGCAGCGCGGGAGTGCGCGCATCATCGTCTCCGAGATCGACAGAAGCTCGACCGGTCAAGCGCCGACGTTCCTCCGCGGCATCGGCTTCTCCGTCAGTGATTCGGAAGCCGCCATGCACCGCGCCGCTCTCCTGCTCGCCGCCGAAGTGCCGAGGAAGCAGACGCACGATGACGCCGTCCTGCGCGGGGTTTACGCACCCGACGGGTCTGAGGTCTTCTTCCAGACCGACCGCGGACACACCCCTGGGTGGACTGCAGAGTTCGGCACCCTGCTCGACGACCGCCGATCCGCGATCGATCACATCAACCTCTCGCAGCCCGCACAGCACTTCGACGAGGCGGTCCTCTTCTATTCCTCACTCCTCGATCTCCGCGCCCAAACCGCTCAGGAGGTGCCGAGCCCCACCGGCCTGGTTCGCTCCCAGGTCATGTCGAGCGCTGACGGCTCAGTGCGCTTGCCGCTCAATGTGGCACCCCAGGCAACCACCGGATCGAAGCTCGGCGACCTCTCGCCGACCGTGACCGCCCAACACCCCGAACACATCGCGATCACCTGCGATGACATCTTCGATGCTGCCTCGACCGCGAGAGCACGCGGCCTGGACTTCCTCGTCATCCCTGACAACTACTATGACGACCTGGACGCACGCTTCGATCTGCCTGCGGACCTGCTCGCGCGTTTGCGCGACCATCACGTCCTCTACGATCGCGACGCACACGGCGAGTTTCTGCACTTCTACACGTCGACGACTGGCGCCGTGTTCTTCGAGATGGTGCAGCGAACAGGCGCGTACTCAGGGTTCGGTGCTCCGAATGCGCCTGTGCGCCTGGCGGCACAGCATCGTCTCAGTTCTCATTTCTGACCCTCACGCCTTCGCCTCGGCGAGCACCGCGTGCAGCTCGGTCACCGACACGATCCTCCGGTGCGCGACCTGCCAGATGAGCCGCCCGACCTCGCCGGTGCCGAGTCCGAGGTGCCCCGCCGCCTCGGCGATGAGCTCTCGCGCCACGTCGGGCTGCAGGGTCTCGCGGTTCGGAGATTCCGCGTCCACCGGGGAAGTGCCGCCATCGGGTGCCACAGAATCGCCGACGTCAGGAGGCACAGCGCCGCCACCGACACCGGAGGCCTCGAGATCGCCTACATCGGGCGCATCACCGTCAGCGACAACCTCGGTGAGGTGCCGGAGGACGGCGCGATCGGGTTGGAGATGATCGGACCCAGCCAGGGCGAGCAGGTGGAAGTACGTCACGGCCGAGCTCTGGCTCGGCAGGGTCCGCCACGCCCTGATGACGGCGTTGTCGGTCGGATCCGCGGCGACCGCGGAGAGCAGATCGGGGACCGTCTCGATGTCGAGGTCGGCCATGAGCCGGGTCGCCCGGTTGACGACCTCGGCCTTGAGCGGTGCCCCGGGGTGCGTATTCGCGGGTTTGAGATTGTGGGCAACGGTCTCCGCCCATGCGCGCGATCCGCCTGCGGCAGCGATCGAATAGCGCAGGGACTTCGCGCCGTCGACGCACCCGTGCCGGGCGACGTACCGGGCGATGATGTGCGCGACCGCCGTGGGATGGGACCCGGTCGCATAGATCGCGTCGATGAGACAGAGGGCGAGGCTGGCGGGATAGCCGATCGGCGGTCTCTCCCCCGGCACGGCATCGACCAGCCGTCGGCAGTGCTCGACCAGTCGGCGGACGCTGTCGGTCGTGATCTCCATTGGTCTGACCTTCCGTCAGGCACCGCGGGTGCGGTGCGTCGGTCCTGACCCCTGCGGTCAGGAAGGTGACGTCGACGGTAAGCGATGGCACTGACACGACATGATCCAGCATGATTCGAACGCCAGTGAGTGATGAATTCACTGGCGTATGATGCTTCTGCGCCTTCATGGCCTCGCGGACGGTCTCACCAGGGATGACAGTCGCCTTGGCAGTCGCCGCATCCGTCTGGCAGGGTTAGGGCATGAGCAGCGAAGAGATCATCATCGACGGCCCCCTCGCCCGCGCCGCGCGCATCCTCTGTCAGGTCTCGGCGACGGATGTGGCCGATCAGGCCGAGATCGAGAAGGCCGATCTCAAGGACTACGAGAAGTGCCGCGACGATCTCACCGCGGAACAGGAACGGCGACTCATCCTCGCCCTCGAGCACTACGGCGCGCGCTTCATCCCCGACGACAGCGACGGCGGCTACGGTGTGCGCCTGAAGTTCAACCGCCTCAAGGTCCGCGCCGTCGAGCGCTGGGAGAACGAAGGCGGAACCCCCGGCGCCGACGACGTCTGAGCCCGGAGACGAGCCCGGTCACCGCCGGCCCGACGGCAGACACAGACACAGACGGAGTGGGGCGCCCCTCGGAATCGAGGAGCGCCCCACTCTGCGCTGGTGACCTGGGCTGGTGACCTCAGTCAGCCGCGGCCGATGAACTCGAGGTTGTCGACGACGCGGTTGGAGAATCCCCACTCGTTGTCGTACCACGCGACGACCTTGACCTGGCGGCCGTTGTCGACGCGGGTGAGCTCGGCATCGAAGATCGACGACGCCGGCTGACCGACGATGTCGCTCGAGACGACGGGCTCGTCCTCGTAGTCGAGGATGCCGTTGAGCGGACCGTCGGCGGCGGCACGGTAGGCGGCGAGCACCTCGTCGCGCGTGACGTCCTTCGACACCGTCGCGTTGAGCTCGACGATCGAGCCGACGGGCACCGGCACGCGCATGGCGTCACCGCTGAGCTTCCCGTCGAGCTGCGGGAGGACGAGGCCGATCGCCTTCGCTGCGCCCGTCGAGGTCGGGATGATGTTCGCCGCAGCCGCCCGCGCCCGGCGCGGATCCTTGTGCGGGCCGTCCTGGAGCACCTGGTCACCGGTGTACGCGTGTACCGTCGTCATGAAGCCGTGCTCGATGCCGGCGAGGTCGTCGAGGACCTTCGCCAGCGGCGCCAGGGCGTTCGTCGTGCACGAGGCGTTCGAGATGATCGTGTGCTCGGGCGAGTAGGCCTCCGAGTTCACACCGTAGGCCAGGGTCACGTCGGCACCCTTCGACGGGGCGCTGACGAGGACCTTCTTCGCTCCGGCGTCGAGGTGCGCACGGGCCTTGTCCGCCTTCGTGAACCGACCGGTGGCTTCGAGGACGATGTCGATGTCGAGGTCGCCCCACGGCAGCTTGGTCGGGTCCTTCTCCGCGAAGACGCGGATCGAATGCCCGTTGACGACGATGCTGTCGCCGGAGACCTCGACGGTGCCGGGGAAGCGGCCAAGCGTGGTGTCGAACTTGAGCAGGCGGGCCAGCTCCTCGAGGTCACCGAGATCGTTGATCGCGACGACGTCGATCTCGCTGTTGCGCTCGCTGAGCGCGCGCAGCGTGGCGCGACCGATGCGACCGAATCCGTTGATGGCGATGCGAGTCAATGTCACTCCTTGGGAGGGTCTGATAACCGTTACACCACCATGATGGCGATTCCTCACGCGTCCCAACAGTGGCCAGAGCGACAGTCTACGAAAGGTTCTTGCCAGACTTATTGCCAGATACCGAAAGTATCCGGCCAGTGCGCGCGGCGCACCCAGGGCACCTCGTGCTTCACCCGGAGAACGTGTGCCGGTATTCGTTCGGGGAGATCGAGAGGATCCGCTGGAAGTGCATCCGGAGGTTGGCCCCGGTGCCCAGCCCCACCTGGTCGGCGATCTGCTCGATGCCGAGGTCGCTGTTCTCCAGCAGCTCACGGGCCAGGTCGACCCGCGCTCGGAGCACCCACTGCATCGGCGTGTACCCGGTGTCCTCGACGAATCGCCGGGAGAACGTGCGCACCGACACTCCGGCGTTCGCTGCGAGCTGGGCGAGCGTGAGCTCCTCTCCGATGTGCTGGAGCGCCCACTGCCGGGTGTCGGCGAAGACATCGCCGAGCGGTTCCGGAACGCTGCGCGGCACATACTGCGCCTGGCCGGCACTCCGGTACGCGGCCGCGACGAGCCGCCTGGCCACCTGGTTCGACAATCCGACTCCGTGATCACGTCGGATGAGGTGGAGGCACAGATCGATCGCCGAGGCGGCCCCCGCCGAGGTGAGCAGCTGCCCTTCGTCGATGAAGAGGACATTCTCGTCGACGTCGATCGTCGGGTACCGGCGGGCGAGCGCCTGGGCCGTCGACCAGTGCGTCGTCGCCCGCCGCCCGGAGAGCAGCCCGGTGCGAGCGAGGACGAAGGTGCCCGTCGACAGTGCGGCGATGCGGGCCCCGCGTTCGAACGCCGACAGGAGGGCACCGACGACGGCCGCGGGCGGTTCCCCGTCGACCACCGAGGCGGCGCCCGGGATGAGGATCGTGTCCGCCTCGGTGAGCGCGTCGAGCCCCCGATCGATCGCGTAGGCCAGACCATCGGCGCCGGTGACAGTGCCGTCGTCGACCCCGCACACGGTCACCGAGTACGGCCACTCCCCTGCCATGGTCGCCGCGTGACCGGTCGCCGTGGACGGAGTGTTCGACTCGGCACCGAAGACCTGCACGGGCACGCCGAGGTCCATCGCGGAGACCCCCTCGAGGGCGAGGATCGCGATCCGGTGGGGCGCGGCCGCACTGGGGCGGCGCTGAGGAGAAGAGAGGGCGTCGGCAGTCATCGTGTCCCCCAGTCTAGGCACGCGGGAGGCTTCGTATAGTCTCGCGCGGGAGCCGCCCGACTCCGCTCGGGATCCCTCCGGCCCCTGTCGGGTCGCGCCCGACTTCGCTCGGGTCCGGACGGCACTGCGCCGTGAGGGCTGTCAGTACGCGTAACCGCCGGGAATGATGCCCGGCACGGCGGCGACGCCGACGCCTCCGGCAGCGGCATTGCCGTTGCCGGCGAGCAGGCCCGCTGCCGTTCCCGCCGCGCCGTTGCCGGCAGGCGCACCCGAGGTCGCCGGGCCTGCCGGCCCGCCGGTTCCGGGCTTCGGAGTCCCCTCAGCAGTCCCAGGCGCAGCCGGGCGTGGGACCTCGGCGGCGTGGACCTCCGCGGCCGGTACCGCCGCACCACCCGGCACATCGGGATCGGCGCCCGGCACCGAGGTCGCCGGTGCGCCGGCGGGAGCACT
Source organism: Brevibacterium sp. 2SA (assembly GCF_005502845.1). NCBI lineage: Bacteria > Bacillati > Actinomycetota > Actinomycetes > Micrococcales > Brevibacteriaceae > Brevibacterium > Brevibacterium sp. 2SA. Next base: position 34,190 of record NZ_SCMW01000026.1, read on the forward strand.
GCCGGGAGCAGTCGGAGGCGTTGCGGGACCCGCCTCGGCGGCTGGTGCACCGACTGTGGCCCCACCGACCGCCGCACCGAACCCGTCGGTCAGCGGGCGGGTGTGGACGGGTTGGCCGGTCGCCGCGGTCGGCGTCGGCGGGACGACGTCGAGGGGCACCGCCTCGGTGATCGCCTCGAACATCGCCAAGGTTCCGTGCTGGGCGGCGAGGCTGACCGGTTCGGGGTCGTGGGCGAGCTTGACGCCCACGGTCTGCGTGGCCCGGTCGATGTAGAGCATCTGACCGTGGATGCCGATGCCGATGACGACGTCGCGGCTGGCCGAGGGAACCCAGAACTGGCTGCGATACATCCCGCCGGGGTAGGACTGGGCGGACGCGGAGTCCGCGAAGACCTGCGTCGAGTCAGGGCCGCCTGAGAAGATGTCGTCGATCCAGGCCTGCGAGACCACGCGCGTGCCGTCGACGGTGACCCCGCCGCGGGCGATCATCTCGCCGAAGCGTGCGAGGTCGCGCAGGGTCGTGCTGATCGCGCCGTCGGCGATCGACCCGCCCCAGCGGTCCTGGCAGACCTGGGCGGCGTGGGCCGCTCCGACGCGCGACCACACGAATTCGCTGGCCACGACGGCGAAGGGGCGGCCGACGACGTTCTCGCAGATCCAGGCGAGCACGTCGGTCTCACAGCTGCGGTAGACGAAGGACGAGCCGTGTTCGCGCTCCTTCGTCAGCCCGGTGAGGAAGGCCTTGATGCCGTTCGCCGAGGAGGGCGTCCGCGGCGCGAAATCGACGGCCTCGAACAGTGCGCGGATCTCCGAGCCCTTCGTCAGGTACTCCTCGGAGAACTTCACGCCCGAGCGCATGTCGAGGAGGTCGCGGACCGTGGCACCGGCGTAGCCGCTCTCGGACAGGGCGGGGATGTGGGTGGTGACGAGGTCGTCGACGCTGAGCAGGCCCGCGTCAGCGAGCGCGCCGACGACGATCGAGACGATCGACTTGGAGACGGAGAAGAGCATGTGGCGCCTTGCCGGCTTCATCGGCCACGCGTACTCCTCGGCGATGGCGACGCCGCCGCGGGTGACGAGCCAGGCGTCCGTGTACGTGCCCTCGAGGACGTCGCCGACGGTCGACCAGCCCTCATCGTCGGCTGCCGCCCACTTCTTCGCGTCGATGCTCAGCGACCGGAAGTCGTGCTCCTGGGTGACGTATTCGCGCACCGGCCCGATGCCGCGAGGGATCCCGGCGCTGGGAAAGATCTCCTCCATCCGGGTGAGCGCGAACGCGAAGTACTCCGGCCACTTCCAGGAGTCGAGGTCGATGCTCTCGAGGATCGCCTCGGAGGGATCGACGATCGCGTCCTCGCTCGCCGAGGTGAGCTCCCCGACGTGCGGCAGCGCCGGCCGATTCGGGCCCGCATCGTCATTGTCCGCGCCGGTGTCGTCCGGTGACTGGCCGCCTCCGGAGTCGGAATTGCCGGCGCCGGAGCCGCCGGTGCCAGAGCCGGAGCTGCTGTCCCCGTCGGCGCCGGAGCCGCCGCCCGATGATGCGGCACCGGTGCCGGTGGTACCACCGCCTGCATCACCGCCGCCGGGCGCCGCCGGACCCTCGCCGAGGCGGTCATCGCCTGTGCGCCGGGACTCTTGGGAATCGTTCGGGGAGTCGGTTCCGTCGGCGCTGTCGGCAGCGCTGTCCCTGTCCGTGTCGATCCCCTTGGTGTTGCCGGACAGAGCCCCGATGCGACGGGTTGCGGGATTATGAGTCAGGCTGTGGAGCACCTTCTTCATATCCGCCATCTCTGCCTCCGTCAGTCGTCTTGTGCACGGTTGAGCCTACCTGTCGCACATGGACGACAACAGTCTTTCCGGTGTCCAGGTGCGCTCATCCGCGCCCCGCCTCGGCGCCTGTACCCCTGTCACCAGGCGGGACTCAGTCTGTGGTTACTCTGCAGTTATTCAACTTACAACCATCGGCCATCCGGTGTTCAAGTCATGGTCGTTCAGGTCATGGTCGTCGGGGTCACGGTCGTCCAGGTCACGGCCGTCCAAGTCACGGTCGTTCAGGCCACGGTCGTTCAGGTCACGGTCGTCCGCATTCGCGTCCCGACCGGCATGGCCGACCACACCGGCGAGTCGAACCGCACCGGGAGCGCAGCCCGCGAGTCGGACCGCACCGGCAGCGCGGGCGCTGAGGCTCCGCACCGGGCGCACGCATCCGCTAGTCTCATGGGCAGAAGGAAGTCGACGATGACGTGAGGAGCTCACCGCACATGCCGCTCAGAGAACTCAGCGCCGACAGTTCAGCCGACACCCTCACCATCGCCTGGGAGCTGCCCGCGTCACCGGAGACGGTGTGGGCGCACCTGCAGAACATCGAGACGATGAGCGAATGGCTCGGCCGTCCCCTGACCTTCGACAGCCGCGTCGGCGGCGAGATCATCATCGACCACGACGACAGCTATCTCTGCCGCTCCGAGGTCCTCGCCGTCGACGGTCACAGCGCCGAGCTGACGTGGTCGTTTCCCGACGAGCCGACGAGCCGCGTCGCGGTCTCCGTGACGGCCGAACTGCCTCCGACCGACCGCGGCCCCGCTCCGCGGGATGCCGAGGCGAGCACCGCCGAGGTAGGCGCCGCCGAGGCAAACACTTCCGCCGCGGACGCGCCATCGGTGCTCGTGCTGCGCCATGCCGGACTCGGCGATCTCATCGACTCCTACCGCACCGGATGGATCGCCCATCTCTCCTTCTTCGAGGCGTCCCTGGCCGGCACTCCCCTGCCGTCGTCGCAGTTCTGGCCGCTGTGCGCGACCGTCGATCGCCTCCTCGAGCGCGGGGACGGCTGAGCGCCACCGGTTCGACCGCCTCGGCGGGATTCCTACCGGTCGACGACGGCCCACATCGTCGTCGACCGGTCACCGCTGACCAGGGCGAACCGTGAACCCGACGTCAAGGTCGCGAATTCGGGCGCCGGGTGCTCGGACATCGTCCTGCCCGTCGCGGCATCATAGAAGCTCGTCGTCTGCGCATCCGTGACGACGACGAGTCCGAGCTCGGGAAGCACGCCCTGACCGCCCCACGTGGGGCCGGAGTCGACAGTCTCCGCAGTCGCGGACACGGGGGCACGGGGCGCCGCGGCACCCGCTGTCCACGCCGTCTCTCCGGTCGCCGCGTCGAGGGCCAAGACGCTCGTGTCGAGTCCAGGCACGACGACGAGCGCCCGCTCACCGGCGTCGACGGGCACCGACTGCGGTGCGCCGGGCAGTCCGACGACGTCGAGCGCGGTCTCCGGCGCATCGGCGAACCACCCCTGCGGTCCGCCCTCCGAACCCTGGTACTTGATCGCCGAGGCGAAGAGCTCGGTCTCCACGCACGTCGGCTGGCCGGCGGCGGTGAACCGGAGATCGGCCGCGCAGACGGGATCGGTCGTGTCGGTCTTCGCCGCCGCCGCGGCGCCCTCGCCGACCTGGAGCACGGTGCCGTCGGTGGGTTCGAGCCCCTCGGACACCGTGAGATCAGCGGCGCGCGTGATCATCGAGCTGAAGGGATCGTCGGGGTCCTCGGCGCCGTAGACGTAGATGAGCGCCTCCGGGTCGGAGGTCGGGTAGACGTCGTAGGAGTCCGCGCCGGAGTCGTCGAACTTCCGCAATTGGTCGAGGGACACCGTGGCGTTGGCTCCGGTGCTCAGGTCGATCCGCGAGAGCACCGAGTCCTCCCCGTCGGCGCTGGCCGATGCCTGCCCGTCGGCGAACGAGAGGTACCCGACGGTGCGATCGGGTGAGATGTTGACCTCGATGCCTCCGAACATCCGGGCCTTGGGTCCCGTCGACAGCGCCGGCCACGCCTCCTTTCCCGTGGTCGGGTCGAGTGCGATGACCGCGACGCTGCCGTCCTCGCTCGTCGGTGTGCACCCGGGTTCGTCAGCGACGCCGAGGTAGGTGAGGAGCAGGAGGTCACCCTCGCCGAGGTGGGGGCTGACTCCCGTGGTCTGGGAGCCGAACGACTCGGGACGGTGGCAGGACCGGGCATCTCCGGGGATCGCATACGACCACTGCTCACTGCCGTCGGCCCATGCGTAGGCAGTCGTCGTCCCCGTGTAGTCGTGGACGATGACGGAGTCGCCGGCCGAGTACGCCTCGGCGCCCCCGCGTTCGTCGTCGATGACGGCGTCCATGCTCCACAGCTCGGTGCCCTGCGCATCGATGGCCCTCAGCTTCTGCGCGGTCCAGTCGGTGACGAGTGCCCGACCGACTCCATCGTCGACGACGAGCGCGGCCGGGTAGTCGAGCTCGATCGGCTCGGCGAGTTCAGGTGTGGTCGTCGGCGTCGGCGCGGGATCGGCACTCGGTCGGCCCGGGGTGCAGCCGGCGAGCAGCAGCGCCACGGCGACGAGGGCGAGGACGGGGCGGCGCGTCGGTGAGGTCATGGACAGATCATAGGTCACCTGTAGTCTCGCCATTCGTGTCACCCCTCGCCGCTACGATGGGCCCATGAGCACCGAGGCACCGACATCGCGCAGCGTGGGCATCCTCCTCTTCGACGGCTTCGAACTCCTCGACGTCTTCGGTCCCGTCGAACTGTTCAGCGTGCTGCCCGAGGACTACCGGATCACGTACATCGCCCCCGAGGTCGGGCCGGTCCGCAGCAGTCAGGGCGCCGAGGTGGTCGCCACTCAGTCGCTGTCCGCGGCGCCCTCACCCGACATCGTCCTCGTTCCAGGCGGGAACGGCACCCGGCGGCTCGTCACCGATCCCGAGTTCCTCGCCCGCCTGTCCAAGTGGGCTCGCGCCTCACCGCTGGTCACCTCGGTGTGCACCGGGTCCGCTGTGCTCGCCGCCGCCGGTCTCCTCGACGGGTATCGGGCGACGTCGAACAAGGTGGCCTTCGCGTGGGCGTCATCGCAGGGCGAGGACGTCACCTGGGTGCCGCACGCCCGCTGGGTCGAGGACCGTGACCGCTGGACGTCGTCGGGGGTGGCGGCGGGCATGGACATGACGGCTGCCCTCATCGCGCAGCTCTCCGGCGCCGAGGCGGCTGCCGAGGCCGCCCGGTACGTCGAGCTCGAGGTCCACTCCGACCCGGACTGGGATCCCTTCGCCGAGCACTACGGTCTTGGGCGGTAGGAGACACCGCCCGTCGAGGCGGCGCAGGGCGCTAGACGAGCCCTGAGTCCTCGGCGACGCGGATCGCCCGCGCCCGGGAGTCGACGCCGAGCTTGGCGAAGACGTTGACGAGGTGGCTCTTCACGGTCGCCTCGGTGACGAAGAGCTCCTGTGCGATCTGCGCGTTCGACGCCCCCGTCGCCAGAAGCTTGACGACTTCGAGTTCGCGCCGGGTCAGCTGGGGTCCCGGATTGCGCATCTGTGCGATCGCCTTCGCACTGATCTCCGGCGGCAGGTACGTCTGCCCCTGGGCCGCCTGCTCGATCGCGACGGTGATCTGCGCCGGTTCGATGTCCTTGAGGAGGTACCCGGCGGCACCGGCGCGCAGCGCGGCGACGATCTCCGCGTCATGGTCGAAGGTCGTGAGGATGAGCACGGCCGGCGGGTGCGGCAGGGCCCGCAGCTGCGTCGTCACGGCGATTCCGTCGACGCCGTCTCCCAACCGCAGATCGCAGACGACGACGTCCGGGGCGCTGCTCGCGGCGAGGGCGAGCGCCTCGGCGCCGTTCCCGGCCTCCCCGACGACCTCGATGTGCTCGGGGGCGTCGATGACCGCGCGCAGGCCGGCACGCACGACCGGATGGTCGTCGACGAGGATCACGCGGATCGTCATCGGCTCACCCCTCTCAGCGGCACGGTCGCCGAGATCGCGAACCCGGCACCGGGACTCGTCTCGATGACGAGGTCCCCACCGAGTTCGCGCATCCGCGCGGCGATGAAGTCGAGCCCGAACCCCGACTCCGAGCCTCGGGTGCGCGAATCACCGGCGTCGACCCCGACCCCGTTGTCGACGATGTCCATGCGGATCGTGCCCTCGGAGTCGATGAGGCTGACATTGACCCGCGACGCCTGCGCGTGCTGACGGACGTTGGCGAGAGCAGACTGGGCGGTGCGCAGCAGCGCCACCTCCACCTCGGCGGGCAGCGCGGTGATCGTCTCGTCGACTGCGAGCCCGGTCGTCATCGCGGTCTCCTCCTCGAGCCGGGTGAGCAGGCGGCGCAGCGCCGCCGGCAGGGCCCCGTCCTCGAGTTCGGCCGGAGTGAGCTCGGCGATGATCCGCCGGATGTCCCGCGATCCCTCCGCCGCAAGATCCTCGACCTGTCGCAGCACCTGCCGCGCGTGCGGATCGGTCGTCCGCTCCGCCTCGGCGTGGGCGATGAGCCGGATCGAGGAGATCTCCTGCGCCACGGTGTCATGGACGTCGCGCGAGATCCGGGTGCGCTCCCGCAGCTCACCGGCGTGACGCTGGGTGAGGGCGAGTTCGTCCTGGAGGTCGACGAGGCTGCGGTGGGCGGCCTCGAGTGAGCGGATGAGCTCCTCCCGGCGCCGTCCCTCCCGCAGCAGTTCGATGTACCCGCGGGACAAGCCGAGGGCGAACACCGCCCCGATGAGGGAGCCGATGACGCTCGCGGTGCCCACCGTACCGTGGTGGAGCAGGGGCGCGGCGATCGTCGCGAGGTAGGTCAGCGCGGTGAAGACCACGGCGAGGCGCAGTGAGAAGAGGTGCCCGGCGAGCAGCCAGAGGAGGAAGGCGACCCAGATGAACTCGGCGGAGACGATGAGCGCGACGAGCCAGATCGCGGCGAGGACGAGCAGCCACCACCGCGCGAGCACGACCGCCTCGCTGCGCGCCGCCCGCACCGCCCCGAGGACGTACCACGCGAGGAAGACGAGGCTGACGGCGATGACCGCGGCCACCGGAGCACCGACGACGGCCGCGCGGACGGCCGAGATCACAGTGAGGACGAGGGCGATCGCGTGCTGACCGATCTCCATCGTCCGCACGGTCCATCCGTGTGAGCTCACACCGCCCCCTTCCCTCTCCCCGTCAGGATAGCCGTCACCGGGCATCGACGACCTCGACCCGGGGCTCCTCGACCGCGACCGAACCCCCACGTGACCGCGCGGGGGCCGCGGACTCCGCGACCGCCTCGGCGCGGGCGATCTTGCGATTCGGCCACCAGATCCGGCTGCCGGCCAGCCCGAAGATCGCGGGCACGATGATCGTGCGCACAACCACGGTGTCGACGAGGACCCCGACGCCGACGATGAGCCCGAGCTGCCCGAGCACCATGAGCGGCAGCATGCCGAGAGCCGCGAACACCCCGGCCAGGACGATGCCCGCACTCGTGATGACCCCGCCGGTGTGGGCGACGGCGGCGATGATGCCCCGGCGCGCACCGTGGACCTCGGATTCCTTCTTCGCCCGGTGGGAGAGGAAGATCGAGTAGTCGATGCCGAGGGCGACGAGGAAGAGGAACGCGAGGATCGGCACCTGTGCGTCGATCGCCGCCTGCCCGAAGATCACCCGGCTCAGGGCCGCGCCGAGACCGATCGCCGCGGCAGTCGAAGCGATGTTGACGACGAGGAGGGTGAGGGCGACGAGCGGCGCCCGGAGCACCCCGAGGAGGATGACGACGCTGATGAGAAGGATGAGCGGGACGACCGTGCGGAAGTCCTGGGCGTTGCCGTCCCGGGCGTCGAGTTCCGTGGCGGCGGCACCGCCCACCTCGGCGTCGGCTCCGGCGATCGCGTGGACGTCGGCGCGGATCGTCTCGACGAGGTCGAGACCGGCGGGGCTGTCGGGGGCGTATTCGCCGGTGACCATGATCTTCGCCGTCGGCTCGCCGTCGATCGTCGTCTCCGCGACGGGCACGGCGCGCACGACTCCGTCGATCCCGCTGACGGAGTCGACGACGTCGGCGGCGCGGTCGGCGTCGGCGACGACCCAGATCGGCTGGGACTCCCCGGGCGGGAAGTGCTCCCCCAGCACCGAGAGGCCCTGTGCCGACTCCGACTGGACCCGGAACTTCTCCTCCTGGTCGAGACCCACCGTTGTGCCGAGCAGTCCGGTCGCCATGATCGCGAGCACGGCGATGCCGGCGCCGAGGTGGCGGCCGGGCCGGCGCACGACCCACGTGGCGATCCGACGCCAGAGCGACGGTCGCGCCGAGGCGGTCGTTCGGGCGGTGGCGGTCGCCTCGATGGGGGTGGAGGCGGCGGCCGCCTCGGTGGGGGTGGCACCGGTGGCGCTGCCGTCGACCGTGGGCACGAACGGCCAGAACACCCGTGTGCCGCAGATCGCGAGCACCGGGGGCAGGGCGATGAGCACGGCGGCTGCGGCGATGAGGAGACCGGCGGCTGCGGTGATGCCGAGCCCGCGGGTGCCGGGGATGACGGCGAAGACGAGGCTGAGCAGGGAGAGGACGACGGTGAGGTTCGAGGCGAGGATCGTGCCGACGGTGTGCCGCCAAGCCGCGGCGAGCGCGACCCGGTGGTCGGCGACGAGGGCGAGCTCCTCGCGGTACCGGGAGATGAGGAGGAGCGCGTAGTTGGCGCCGGCACCGAAGACGAGGACGCTGATGATGCCGGCATCGAACTGGAGGTCGAAGGCATCGCCGAGCGCCGCGGTCACCGTCGAGGCGAGCCCGTCGGCGGTGCCGATGACGACGAGCGGAAGCAGCCAGAGGATCGGTGAGCGGTAGGTGATGATGAGGAGGAGGGCGACGATGACGACCGTGACGATGAGCAGCGTGAAGTCGGCCCCGTTGAACGCCGAGGCGATGTCGGCCCCGATCGCCGGGCCGCCGGTGACGAGGAGGGAGACACCGGAGGCTTCGAGCTGCTGGGCCCCGGCGTCGCCGGCGATCGTCGCCCGCAGTGCGTCGACGGTGTCGGCGGTCTCCGAGTTCGTCAGGCCCACGGTGATGGGCACCATGAGCAGTGTCGCCTCCCCGTCGTCGCTCGTCACCGGACCGCTGACCTCGGCGTCCGGCTGACTGAGGCGACCGCCCAAGTCCGTCAGGTCCGACTCGTCGGCGGTGCTCAGGGCCTGCCCGTCGGTGCGGGAGGCGACGACCATGACGGTCTGCTCATCGGCGTCGGGGAACTTCGCGAGGGTGTCGGCGACCTGACTCGACTCCGAATCCGGTGGGGCCGACTCCATGGGGCGGTCCTCCCCGGACCCGGAGAGGAGTCCGAAGAGGAGGGTGACGAGGACGAGGACGGCGCCGAGGACGATCCACGCGCCGCGTTTCGACACGAGGGCGGTGCCGATGGCTGCAAGGGAATTCTTCATGCCTCCAGCACATCAATTTCCCTGGCCGGGCACATCGGAAGAGAGTTGAGACTTCGTCTGCAACTTTCGATGGGGAGAGGAGCGTGGGCCGGCGGTTCAGTCGAGGGTCGCGCCGGCGGCCTTCATCTCCGCGAGCGCGGCCGCACTCGACTCGGTGCCGACACCGGCGATGAGGTCATCGAGCACGCGGACGCGCAGTCCCGCGGCGAGTCCGTCGAGGACCGTGGCGCGCACGCAGTGATCGGTGGCGATGCCGACGACGTCGACCTCGGCGACATCGAGGCTGGTGAGAAGCTCGCCGAGGCTGTCCCCGGTCTCCGTCGTCCCCTCGAATGCGGAATAGGCGGGCACACCCTGGCCCTTGCGGACGGCGTGGGTGACCGCGCTCGTGTCGAGGAGAGGATCGAACTCGGCACCGGTGGTGCCGGCCACGCAGTGGACGGGCCAGGAGTCGACGAAATCGGGAGCAGCGGCGAAGTGGCCGCCGTTGTCGCCGTCGCCGTCATGCCAGTCCCGGGAGGCGACGATCGCGTCGTAGTCCCCGGCATGCGCGCCCAGGTAGTCGGAGATTCCGGACGCGACGGCGTCCCCGCCGGTCACCGCGAGCGCTCCGCCCTCGGTGAAGTCGTTCTGCACGTCGACGATGAGAAGTGCCTTCGCCATGCTTCGAGCATAGGCGCTCTGCGTGAGAATGCCAGGGGTCGGCTCGGATCGAGGTCTCTCGCGCGGTTCGACGGACTCGTGTCCGGGCCGGGCGCGGGCTGGAGTCTCAAGTGAGGCCCGCGGCGGCGAACGCACGGGCGTAGATGTCGCGGATGACCGCCTGCTTGCGGGCGTTGTAGTCCATCATCGTCTCCCCCGCTGCGTTCGCCTCGGCGGCGGCACCGCGCTTGGCCTCGGCATAGCGCTGCCGGTCGGCGGCATCGCGGGTGAGGTGATCCCGGAAGATCCGGTGCCGGGCGAACTCCGGGCAGTGCGGACCGAAGACATGGAGGTTCGAGTGCGGCAAACGCAGTGTGCCGTCGGCGTCCTCGTGGCGGAAGACTCGGTGCTCGTACCAGGCCGGCTCGCGGACGGTCAAGTCGTAGCCGACGGCGGCGAGCGCCGGGCGGTAGGCGTCCTCGTCGCTCGGGTCGGCGACGAGGACGTCGATGTCGATGACCGGCTTCGCCGCGAGCCCCGGCACCGAGGTCGACCCGACGTGCTGGAGCGCGAGCCCCGTGTCCCCCAGGGCGCCTCTGATCATCGCGGCCAGACGCGCGAAGTCATCAGCCCAGGCCTCGTCGTGGTCGACGATGGCGATGTCGGCCCGCCGGCCCGGCTTCATCCACAGCTGCGGGTCCTCGATGTCGTCGAAGGTGACGACCGCAGCGGGTGAGACGAAGGTCGGATCGGAGTCGGGGCGCTCCGCGGTCACTTCTGCTTCAGCGCCTCTTTGGCCTCACGGTAGCCGCGCTTCTCACCCTTGCGACCGGCCTTGTCGGCGGCCCTCTCGATCGCCTTGTGCGGGTCGTCGGCACCGACGATGAGCATGAGGCCGCCGAGGGCGGCGAGGTTCTTCGCGAACTGCATCTTCTGCGCGGTCGCCTGGGGTTCGTCCTCCTCCCAGAAAGCGTGCCCGGCGATCGTCGTCGGGATGAGGGAGCCGGCGAGGGCGAGCGCGGACAGGCGCGGTTTGATGCCGAGCAGCAGGGTCGTGCCGGCGGCGAGTTGGATGCCGCCGTTGATGCGCACGAGGAGTTCGTTGTCCTCAGGCAGGGCGGGAACGTACTCGCGGATCTTATCGAGCGTCGGTGCGGCCATCTCGACGCGGCCTCCCGGATTCGTCAGCGCGGAGTATCCGCCGATGATGAAGATCGGTGCGGTAGCCATGCGTCCCACGGTGCGCAGCAGCGATGATCCAAGTGCCATGGGCTTCTTCCTCTCGTCAGCGGTTTTCGGATTCCGAGCCTATAGGAACCCCGGCCCCCGCTCAACGCTTACCGCATCTGGGAGCCTCGAGGGTCGGCCGCCTCGGCGACCTGGGACTTCACGGGATCATTCCGGCGAGGCGGCTTGATGCCGGGGAACCGCGACTCACGGAACTGCCCGGTGGCAAGCAGGACGATGATGACGACGGCGATGAAAATCCACCCGGCGACCCCGAGGGTCGTGACGAGCGCCGGGTCGGGGGTCGGTGAGCTCGCGTCGATGACGAGACCCAGCAGCATTCCCGCCGAGGCGTTGAGGGCGGCGTGGGCGGTGACCGCGGGCCATACGGATCCTGTGCGCAGCCTCAGCCAACCGAGCAGGATGCCGACCATGACGCACCCGCCGACCATGAGTGCCAGGCCGAGGAGGTCGGGCCGGGCGAAGTTGTAGCCGAGCAGGATGAGCGGGGCGTGCCACAGCCCCCACACGACGCCGATGATGATCAGCGCCGGCCAGGTGCCGAGCGGGCGGAGGCTCGTGATGAGCCAGCCGCGCCAGCCCACCTCCTCTCCGAAGGCGAAGAGCACGTTCGCGCCGGTGTTGACGACGATGAGGAGGAGGTAGACGGCCACGGAGGCGACGATCGGCAGCGTGCTGATCCCCGGAATCGCCTGCTGCGCCAGCCGGTAGCCCGAGAGCCCGAGCAGGTCGATGTCCATCCAGCCGAATGCCGCGGCGACGAGGTAGCCGGCCATGACGATCGCGTAGATGCCGATCACGGCGAGACCGCTCATGCCGAGGACTCGACCGACCGGGTAGAGCGGCCAGAGACCGAGATAGCGCGGGATGCTCGCCAGGCGGCCGGCTCCGACCGCGGAGGTGTCGGGGTCCGTGGCTTCGGAATCCGTGCCGGCGGGCGCCGCGGGGTGAGAGCCGGTTGGTGCCTCGGGGCGGGCGCCGGTGGGTGCCTCGGGGTGGGGTTCAGTGTGGAGATTGGGTTCGGTCTTGGGGCGAACCCGGGTCTTGGGGTGACGCCTGCGCTGGACGATCAGTGCGGCGATGGTGGCGAGCAACGGCGTGAACATCATCGCCATCCCACACAGCTGCACAAGGACTGGATCGCTCAGCCCCTTGCCGGAGAGCCACAGCGGCAGGCAGGCCACCCAGGCCAGACTGCCCGCGACGAGGACGAAGACTCCGACGGCCGGCCACGGGACGCGTGCGGGCACGATGTCGAGCGGACGCCTCCGGTCGTCGAACCGGCGCTCAGCGTCGTGCGTGCGCCCGTTCTCGTCCGTGGGAGCGTCGTCGTCCGTGCGCCAGTTCTCGCCAGGCCTCGTGGCCGATGACTCGTGATGCTCGATCGCTCGACCCATGATCTCCTCCGCTCCGGTGCTCTCAGTGCCGGTTCTCACCGCTCCGGCGCTCCGGTGTTCTCCGTGCAGTGCCGGCCTTCCGTGCTCGTCCCTCCAATGTACGACCGCCCGGACGGCTGAGCCTCCCGCACGCGGATGATCTCTCCCTCCGTCCCGCGACCGACCCGGCTCCCCGTCCCGCGACCGACCCATCTTCCGGCCCAGCGACGACAGGTCTCCCCACCC
>NZ_SCMW01000027.1:0-46606 GCF_005502845.1 Brevibacterium sp. 2SA
CCAACTGGACCGCGTCGGCTTTGAACTCCGGCGTGAACGTCCTGCGATTCGTAGACATGATTCCCTGTCGTGCCTTCCTGGTAACGACTGTCTACGAGAAGTGTCACACCCCATGGGGGCGCAGGCGACGATGCCGTCCGCGAGGTCGGCGGTCAGTGCTGGCTGGGGGACCCAGGCGCGCCGGTGATCCGGGCGGGCAGGATCGGCTGCCGGTGCCCGGGGTGTCCATCACGTCGTGAAGATCGTGTCCTGCCACGCGTGATGCGGATCCTCATGCTGGTCGACGAAGACGTGTTTGATCTGGGTGTACTCGTCGAACGAGTACTGGCTCATGTCCTTGCCGAACCCCGAGGCCTTGTACCCGCCGTGGGGCATGTCGGAGACGATGGGGATGTGCTCGTTGATCCACACGCAGCCGGCCTCGATGTCCGCGGCCGCCCGCAGGGTGCGGTTCGTCGACCGCGTCCACGCGCTCGCCGCGAGACCGTACGGGGTGTCGTTGGCCAGCGCGATCGCCTCGTCATCGGTGTCGAAGGGGACTGCGACGAGCACAGGTCCGAAGATCTCCTCGCGCCACACCTCGGCGTCGGTGCCGATGCCGGTGATGAGCGTCGGCGCGTAGTACGCGGTCGTCTCCGGGGTCCCGGGCAGATCCTCGCCGAGGTGGTTCGTCGTCGGGATCGTCCCGCCGGTGCGGATCGTCGCCCCATGGTCCCCGGCGCGGGCGACCATGGCGGCGACCCGGTCGCGGTGGGGGAGTGAGATGAGCGAGCCCATGTCCGTGGCCGGGTCGGCGGGATCGCCGAGGCGGACGCCGCCCATGAGCTCGACGACCCGGTCGGTGAACGCCTCGAAGTGCTCGGCGGCGACGATCGCCCGGGTCGCAGCGGTGCAGTCCTGCCCGGAGTTGATGAGCGAACCGGCCACGGCGCCGCGGGCGGCTGCCTCGATGTCGGCATCGGCGAAGACGACGAGCGGGGCCTTGCCGCCGAGCTCGAGGTGGACGCGGCTGCCCTTGGCGGCGGCGAGCTCCATGATCCGCCGGCCGACCGGTGTCGACCCGGTGAAGGAGGTCATGACGACGTCGGGGTGGGTGACGAGGGTTTCGCCCGCCTCCCGGCCGTCACCGGCGATGACGTTGATGACCCCGGGCGGGAAGCCCGCTGCGGTGGCCGCCTCGGCGAGGATGAGCGAGGTGCCCGGCGTCATCTCCGAGGTCTTGAGCACGATCGTGTTGCCCGCCGCCACGGCGGGCAGGATCTTCCATGCCGCCATCTGCAGCGGGTAGTTCCATGGGGCGATCGAGCCGATGACGCCGAGGGGCTCGCGGCGGATCATCGACGTCGACTGCTCCCAGTACGTGCCCGCCGACAGCCCGGTCAGCTGTCGGGCGGCTCCGGCGAAGAAGCGCGCGTTGTCGATCGAGCCCGGGACGTCGAATTCGGTGGCGAGGCGGATCGACTTGCCGGTCTGCTGCGATTCGAGCGCGGCGATCTCGTCACTGCGCTTCTCGAGTTCCTCGGCGAGGCGCAGCAGGAGCTCGGCGCGTTCGCCGGGCGTCAGCGCCTTGAAGCCGGGGTAGGCGGCTTTCGCCGCGGCGACGGCGTCGCGGACATCGGCGGCGTCGGCGAGTGCGTACTCGCCGGTCGTCTCACCGGTGGCGGGATTGGTGAGGGTGAACGGTGCTCCGCGTCCCTCGTGGTGTTCGCCGTTCCAGTAGTGCATGCATATCGATTCCCGCCTTGTGCGTGTCGACCCGATGCCGACGGAACGTGTGGCACGGATCACTGTTGCCGATCACTGTAACGGATTTCGATGGTGAGGTCTACTAGATCCGTTGTGCGAGACAAGGCGCCCGCTGTGAACAGTGACGGTCCGCGCCGAACACCTGCGAAACCAGTGGCACCGCGCAGCTCCGGCGCCGCGTGGGCCGGCGAGGCGGCCGCGAACCGCCCCTCAACAGACTTCAGGACGCAGAGTGTCGACCGCGCGCGCCGCGGTCGACACTCTGCGCCCTGAAGTCGGGCTCAGGCGGGGAAGGTCTCGCCGGTGAGCGTTTCGAAGGCCTCGATGTAGCGTGCGCGGGTCTTCTCGACGACCTCCGCGGGCAGAGCCGGCGGGGGAGTGTCCGACGCCCGGTCCCAGCCGGACTCCGTCGTCAGCCAGTCGCGGACGAACTGCTTGTCGAAGCTCGCCTGTGCGGTGCCCGGGGCGTAGCTGTCGGCGTCCCAGAAGCGCGAGGAGTCGGGAGTGAGCACTTCGTCGGCGAGGACGATCGTGCCGTCGGGCAGGGTTCCGAACTCGAACTTCGTGTCGGCGAGCACGATGCCCCGCTCCCGGGCGATGATCTCGGCGCGCCGGTAGATCTCGAGGGTGAGGTCGCGGATCGCGCTCGCCTGCTCCTCGCCGATGGTCTCGGCGACCTCGTCGAAGGAGACGTTCTCGTCGTGGTCGCCGAGCGCGGCCTTCGTCGCCGGGGTGAAGATCGCCGGTTCGAGCCGGTCGGCCTCGTCGAGCCCGGCGGGCAGGGCGACTCCGCACACGGCGCCGGTCGCCCGGTAGTCGGTGAGCCCTGAGCCCGTGAGGTACCCGCGGGCGACGGCCTCGACGGGGATCATCGCGAGGTTGCGCACGATGAGTCCGCGTCCGCGCACCGCGTCGGGGACAGCGGAGCTGATGACGTGGTTGCCGATGACGTCAGCGAGCTGGTCGAACCACCACAGGCTCAGGCCCGTGAGCACGCGGCCCTTGTCGGGGATCTCCGAATCGAGCACCCAGTCGTAGGCCGAGATCCGGTCGGAGGCGACCATGAGGAGGCGGTCGGCCGAGGCGATGTCCGCGGCGTCCTCGGGGATGTAGAGGTCGCGGACCTTGCCCGAGTACGCGTGCGTCCACCCGGGCAGCGTCGGGGCGTCCGCGTCGAGGCCTGCAGAAGGGGCTTTGCCCGCGGCAGGAGCGGCATCCGACGACGCAACGGCACCCCCGTAGATGGGAGCGAGCGCGATCCGTCCCCGGGCGGCCGCCTCGGCGATGTCATGGCGGTGCTGCTCACCGTCCCACGAGATCTCAGCGACCGCGGCATACGCCCGGGCCCGCGCCTCGTCGAGGTCGGTTCCGAGCGCGACGACGGAGAGGACCCGCCCGCCCGCGGTGACGATGTCCCCGGTCTCGGCGACGTCCTCGGTGATGATCGTGTCCTCCGGCGCGTACCCGGCGCCGGGCCCTGTCGCGAGCGCCGTGCCGGCGTGGAGGACATCGATGCCCTCGCGCGCATCGGCGGCGTCGAGACCGCGGATGATGTCCCCGGTCGTCGGCCGGTCGGGGTAGTTCTCGGCGGCCATGACGACGGTCACCGAGGTGCGCGGATCCCAGTCGAGCTCCCCGACCTCGTCGAGACGGCCCTCGGCGGCGGCGAGCAGCGTCTGCCCGAGCGGGGTCCTCAGGCGGGCGAGGACGGACTGGGTCTCGGGGTCGCCGAAGCGGACGTTGAACTCGACGACGCGCAGGCCCTTCGAGGTCAGCGCGAGACCGCAGTAGAGGAGGCCGGAGAACGGGGTGCCGCGGCGGGCCATCTCATCGACGACCGGCTGGGCGACGGTGGTGACGATGTCGTCGACCATACCCGCAGGCGCCCACGGCAGCGGCGAGTAGGCGCCCATGCCGCCGGTGTTCGGTCCGGTGTCGCCGTCGCCGATGCGCTTGAAGTCCTGTGCCGGGGCCAGGGGGACCGTCCGGGTGCCGTCGCAGAGGACGAAGAGGGAGACCTCGGGGCCGTCGAGGTAGTCCTCGATGACGACGCGGTCGGAGACCTCGAGGCACGAGCGGGCGTGGGCGAGCGCTGCCTCCCGGTCGTCGGTGACGACGACGCCCTTGCCCGCGGCGAGACCGTCGGCCTTCACGACGAAGGGGGCGCCGAAGTCGTCGAGGGCAGCGGCCGCCTCGTCGAGGGTGTAGGCGACGACGGTCCGGGCCGTCGGCACGCCAGCAGCCTCCATGATCTCCTTCGCGAACGCCTTCGACCCCTCGAGGTGCGCGGCGGCCGCGCTCGGACCGAACACGGGGAACGAGGCCTCCCGCAGGGCGTCGGCGACACCGGCGACGAGCGGGGCCTCGGGTCCGACGACGACGAGATCGACGTCGAGGCGCTCGGCCAGCGCGGTCACCTCGGCGGCATCGGAGGCGTCGACGTCCGCGGTGTGCGCAATCGCCGCGATCCCCGGATTCCCGGGGGCGGCGATGACGGCGTCGACCTGGGGGTCGCGGCTGAGAGCAAGGACGAGGGCGTGTTCGCGGGAGCCCGACCCGATGACGAGAACCTTCACACGACCAGCCTATAAGGTCGTACGCTTGAGTGCGTGAGTCTCTCCACCTTCACGCCCGCCGAGGCGGCCTGCCTCGCCGTCGTCGAACGCAGCGGATTCGTCGAGTCACGCCACATCGGGTCCGCCGTCGTCGTCGGCCCCGACGGCGACGAACTCCTCCGCCTGGGCGCCCCGCAGGCCCCGGTGTTCACCCGCTCGAGCCTCAAACCGCTCCAGGCGCGCGCCGCGCTCTCCCTCGGCGCGCAGCTGGCAGGTCCGGCTGCCGCTCTCGCCACCGCCTCCCACCGCTCCGAGGCCGGACACGTCGCCGTCGTCGAGGAGATGCTCGCCTCCGGTGGCCTCAGCGCCGCCGACCTCCGGTGCCCGTCCGTCCATCCCGCCGACGGGGCCTACCGCCGCAGCCTCGCCGCGGCCGGCGATCCCCGCTCTCCGGTGCACTTCAACTGCTCGGGCAAGCACGCCGCGTTCCTGCTCGCCGCCCGCGCCCAGGACGCCGACACCGCGACCTACCTCGACCCGTCCCATCCCGTGCAGCAGTGCGTCGCCGAGGTGGTCGCCGACTTCGCCGGCGAGACCCCCGCCGCGGTCGGCGTCGACGGGTGCGGGGCGCCTGTGTTCGCGCTCAGCCTCACCGGCCTCGCCCGCGCCATCGGCCGGGTCGTCGGCCCCGGCGCCGACGCGGACTCTCGGACGATCACCGACGCGGTCTTCGCCGACCCGTGGGCGATCGAAGGGCACGAGCGACCGAACACGACGGTCATCGACCACCTCGGAGTCTTCGCCAAGGGCGGCGCCGAAGGGGTCATCGTCATGGCCACCCGCGACGGTCACGCCGTGGCGCTCAAATGCCTCGACGGGTCCTCACGGGCCACGGGGCTCGTCGCCCTCACCCTGCTCGACCGGGTCGGGGCGCTGTCCGACATCGCCGCGGCCGACCTCGCCGAGGTGGCGGCGGCGATCACCGACCCCGTCACCGGCGGCACGGATTCCGAGGGGCGGACAGCTGTGGTCGGCACCGTGCGGGTGAGCGAAGATGCAGCTGAAGGAGCGAGGTTCTGACGATGGCGATTCGACGACGAATAGACCCTGAACAGGGACGACGCGCACTCGAGATGTGGGTGGCCCAGGGCGATGCCGACGGCGCGCCGGCGGACCGGACGACGGTGGCGACCGCGGTGCGCTTCACCCTCGAGGAGCTCGCCTCCCGCGCCGAGGGCAACAGCGTCGAAGTCCGCGTGCCGCCCTTCGGGGTCACCCAGTGCATTCCCGGCCCCCGGCACACCCGCGGCACCCCGCCCAATGTCGTCGAGACCTCCGCCGAGGTGTGGCTCGGCCTCGTCACCGGACGGGTCGGCTTCGCCGAGGCGCTCGCCGCCGGCACGGTCGATGCCTCGGGCACACGCGCGGATCTCAGCGGCTACGTGCCGCTGTTCACGACCGCGGACCTGGAGGGACCCCGATGAGTGCGCAGATCACCCAGACGACCTCGTTCATCGGCGGCCGACATGTGCCCTCCCTGACGACGTACGCGAACATCGACCCGGCCACCGGCGACCACCTCGGCGATGTCTCCCGGGGTGGGGCCGAGGAGATCGATCGAGCGGTGACGGCCGCGGCGAAGGCCCAGCGGGAGTGGCGGCGCTCGAGTCCCGAGCAACGCTCCCGCCTCCTCGTCGCCACGGCCGCGGCGATCGGCGCCCACCGCGACGAGCTCGCCCGGATCGAATCCGAGGACACGGGCAAACCGCTCACCCAGGCCTATGCGGACGTCGACGTGTGCGCTCGCTACTTCGAGTTCTACGGGCACACGATCGAGGCCTACCACGGGCAGACGATCCCGCTGAGCGACGACATGCACGCGTACACCCGCCGTGAGCCCTACGGGGTGACCGGGCACATCGTCGCGTGGAACTACCCGCTCCAGCTCATCGGCCGGGCCGCGGCGACGAGCCTCGCCACCGGCAACTGCGCGGTGGCCAAACCCGCCGATGAGACGCCGCGCTCGACCGTGCGGCTGGCCGAGCTCATCCACTCCGTCGGCTTCCCCGCGGGCGCCTTCAACGTCGTCACCGGCCTCGGCGCCGAGGCGGGTGCGGCCCTCGCACAGCATCCCGGCATCGCGCACCTCGGGTTCGTCGGGTCGACGCAGGTGGGTGCGCAGATCGCCCACGCCGCCGCGGATCGCGTCGTGCCCACCGTCCTCGAACTCGGCGGCAAGTCCGCGAACCTCGTCTTCGCCGACGCCGACGTCGACGAGGCGATCCCCTCCCTCGTGCGCTCGATCATCCAGAACGCCGGACAGACGTGCTCGGCCGGATCCCGCCTCCTCGTCCACCAGGACATCCACGCCGAGGTCATCGAGAAGACGGCGGCGGCACTGGCCGAGGTGACGATCGGCCACGGCCTCGACGACCCGATGCTCGGCCCGCTCATCTCGACCCGGCAGCAGGAGCGCGTCGAGGGCTTCCTCTCCGACGTCGGCGCCGCCCGCATCGTCACCGGCGGCTCCCGCCCGACCGGGCTCGCCGCCGACCTGGAAGGCGGCGCGTTCATCGCCCCGACGATCGTCGACAACGTCGCCCCGGGGTCGACGATCGCCCAGCAGGAGGTGTTCGGCCCCGTCGTCGTCGCGATGACCTTCGCCGACGACGATGAGGCGGTGGCCCTGGCCAACGGAACCGACTACGGGCTCGTCTCCGCGCTGTGGACCCAGAGCCTGTCCCGGGCGCATCGGCTCGCCGCCGAGGTGGAGGCCGGGCAGGTCTTCGTCAATACCTACGGGGCCGGTGGGGGAGTCGAACTGCCCTTCGGCGGGTTCAAGAAGTCCGGCTACGGTCGCGAGAAGTCGATGGAGGCCCTCGACGAGTACACGCAGACGAAGACCGTCGTCGTCAAGCTCTGAATGGCTCTGTTCGTAGCGGCCCTGCCCGCGCGGGCTCTGCCCACCTCACGGCACTGCGGGCGCAGTTGACGCCGGGAGTCCTCGCGCTCGTCCTCGGGGCCGCGGTCGCGCACGCTCTGTGGAACCTCGCGGCGAAGACGGTGGCCGGCCGTGGCTACGCGTTCGTCCTCGCCTACCACGGCCTCAGTGCGCTTCTCCTCGCCCCGGTCGCGATCTGGCTCATCGCCTCCGGTCGTCAGTCGATCGACGGGAGCCTGCTCGCCGCGGCCCTGCTCAGCGCACTCCTCCACATCGGGTACTCGGTGTCGCTGCAGGCAGGCTACGATCATGCGCCTCTCGGCGTCGTCTACCCGAGCGCCCGCGGCATCGGGCCGGTGCTCACGATCATCGTCGCCGTCACCGTCCTCGGGGAGCGGCTGAGCGCCGTCGAGATCATCGGGGCGCTCACCGTGCTCGCCGGCATCGCCGTCGTCACCGTGCGGCCGCGTGGCGGCGTCGACCCGTCCGGCGGGGCTCAACCGTCCGGCGGGGTGGCCCGCGGTCTCGCGTGGGGTGCCCTCATCGGGACATTCATCGCCGGGTACACGCTGTGGGACGACTTCGCCGTCAACCACGTGACGACCTCGCCGCTGCTCTACTTCGCCGTCTCCGAGGCCGTCGTCGCCGGTCTCATGGGCGCCGGTCTCGTCACGCTGCCCGGCGGCCGCGCCAGACGCGCCGACCTCCGGGCCGTCGTCGGGGAGCATCGGTGGGCGCTCGTCACCGTCGCGGTGCTCTCACCCCTGGCCTATCTCCTCGTCCTCTACGCGATGCAGTCCGCGCCCGTCGCCCTCGTCGCGCCCGTGCGGGAGACCTCGATCATCATCGGCACTCTGCTCGCGTGGTGGCTCTTCGGGGAGCGGAACATCGCCGCGAAGCTCACCGGCGCCGTCATCGTCGTCGGCGGCATCGGACTCATCGCCCTCGGCTGAGCGCAGCATCGCCCTCGGCTGAGCGCAGGCGAGGGTCTCAGCCCTGGGCGGCCTTCGGGTGCTTGTCCGCCTTCGTCCGCCGCCCCACCCGGACGACTCGGGTCGGGCAGAGCGAGTGGGCGAGCACGCCCTGCGAGGTCGACCCGAGGAGGGTCGCGACGAAGCCGCCGCGCCCCCGGGAGCCGATGATCATCTGGTCGGCGGTCTGCGACGCGGACACGAGCACCTCGGTGGCCGGGGCATCGAAGACTGACCAGCGGATGTCGAGGTCGGGGAACTCGTCGCGCAGGGTCGCCACGGCGAGTTCGTCGGCCGCGGCCGCCTCGTCGTAGAGCTTCGTCAGGTGCTCTTCGCTCGGCAGCCACTCGGGGGAGAGGATGTGCGCGGCGGTGACGCCGACGATGTGGAGCGGCTTGCCGTAGAGCTGCGCCTGGACCGCGGCCTCCCGGAGCACGGGGCTGTCGGTGTCGAACGGGTCGACGCCGGCGACGATCTGACCGGTGAAGTCGGGGCGCTCCTTCGAGTCCTGCGAGGCATCGACCCGGGGACCGTCCTGCGAGGTGCGCACCGGCTGGTCGATCGGCTGGTGCTCGTCGGCGGCGGGACGATCGGGCCACGTGCTCGGGATGACGACGGTGGGGCTGTGGGCGTGCGCGGGCATCGCGAGCGCGACCGAGCCGAGCAGCCGACCGGAGAACCCGCCGTGTCCGCGGGCCCCGACGACGGCGAGATCGGCCGTCGACGAGCTGTCGATGAGGACTCCCGAGGCGTCACCGACGGCGACGATCGTCGTCACGGGCACACCCGCCTGCCGGGCCACCTCGGCGGCGGACTCGCAGAGCTGCCGGGTCGAGTCCTTGACGGAGTTGTCGAAGTCGGCCGGGTAGACGATGTCGGCGCGGCTCATGTTCATGCCGGGCACGGTGTAGGCGGCGACGAGGCGCAGCTGGGCACCGGTGAGCTTGGCGTGCTCGATCGCCCATTCGAGGGCGCAGCGGCTGTTGGCGGAACCGTCGATTCCGACGATGATCGTGTGTGACATGTCCACCCCTGTGTGTGAGAGCCCATCCGTGTCCTCCTGCCAGTCTATGGGAAGAGTCGGTCGCTGTGGGATTGTCTGGGAGCGGGTCTGCGGGGCCTCGTCTAGACTGGAGCCGATCGAACTCGCTGACCTTGCCCCAAGGAGATCATGAAGGACCAGATCGACGTCTCGGTGCGTCGCAGCCCCAAGTTCGCGGCATTCATGGCCGCCGGTGCGATCGCCGGCGTCCTCCTCGCGGGACTGCTCACCCTGGTCATCGACCCCAGCGAGGTCCCCGCCGAGTACACGGTGGCCAAGGGCGCGGGTCTGCTCCTCGTCGTCCTCGGCGTCGGCGGTCTCTTCGTCGGCGGCCTCGTCGCCCTCATCCTCGACTGGCGGGGGCGCAAGCGGGCCCGCGAGTACCGGGTCGAGGCGCAGATCGACCTCGTCGATGATCCGAAGGTCATCGCCCAGCGTCGGATCGCTGAGATGCGGGGTGAGGAGATCCCCGCCGAGGCGGCCGCGGAGACCCCTGCCGAACCGTCGTCCGCGACCCCTGCCGAACCCCTTGCCGACGACCGGCGCACCACCGGTGACCAGGGCGGCTCCACCCGCCCAACGACCGGGGCCTGAGGCGGCCGTCAGCCCCTTCGCGCGCGTGTGAGACAATTCTTTCCGTGGCAAGAGGAGACGGGCAGCTGACCCACGAAATCGACCCCCTGGACCGCGGACCGCAGGATGCCTGTGGGGTATTCGGAGTCTGGGCTCCGGGCGAGGAGATCGCCAAACTCACCTACTTCGGGCTCTACGCCCTCCAGCACCGCGGGCAGGAGTCCGCGGGCATCGCCGCGAGCAACGGCAACCAGATCCTCGTCTACCGGGACATGGGCCTCGTCTCGCAGGTGTTCCACGAACGCGACCTCGAACTCCTCCAGGGCCACATCGCCGTCGGCCACACCCGCTACTCGACGACGGGATCGCCGTCGTTCGAGAACGCGCAGCCGACGCTCGGCCCCACCCCCTTCGGCACCGTCGCGCTCGCCCACAACGGCAACCTGACGAACTTCGACGAGCTCGAGCAGCTCGCCGACTCCCGCCGCGACCACGCGAACAAGGTCGTCGCCGAGGCGACGAAGAAGCGCAGTCGCACCCGCGCCTTCCGCGACTCCTCGAACGACACCTCACTCGTCACCGAGCTCTTCGCGACCGAACAGGGCGAGGACCTCACCGACGCCGCGCTCAAGCTGCTCTGCGAAGTCGACGGGGCGTTCTCACTCGTCTTCATGGACGAGAACACCCTCTACGCCGCCCGCGACCCGCAGGGGGTCCGCCCGCTGTCGCTGGGCCGGCTGTCCAACGGCTGGGTCGTCGCCTCGGAGACTGCGGCCCTCGACATCGTCGGCGCCTCGCATGTGCGCGACGTCGAACCCGGTGAGCTCATCGCCATCGACGAGGACGGGCTGCGCTCGTTCCGCTTCGCCGAGGCGAAGCCGGCCCGCTGCGTCTTCGAGTACGTCTACCTCGCCCGCCCCGACAGCGTCCTCGACGGGCAGATCGTCCACGGCGCCCGCACGGAGATGGGGCGCAAGCTCGCCCAGGAGTTCCCCGTCGAGGCCGATCTCGTCATCGCCACCCCGGAGTCGGGCACCCCCGCCGCCGTCGGCTACGCCGAGGAGTCGGGCATCCCGTTCGGCCAGGGACTGATGAAGAACGCGTATGTCGGCCGGACGTTCATCCAGCCCTCGCAGACGCTGCGGGAGCTCGGCATCCGCCTCAAGCTCAACCCGATCCGCGAGAACATCGAGGGCAAGCGCCTCGTCGTCGTCGACGACTCGATCGTGCGCGGCAACACGCAGCGTGCGCTTGTGCGGATGCTCCGGGAGGCCGGTGCCAAGGAGATCCACATCCGCATCTCGTCTCCGCCCGTGAAGTGGCCGTGCTACTACGGCATCGACTTCGCCACCCGGGCCGAACTCATCGCCAACGGCCTGAGCACCGAGGAGATCTGCACCTCGCTCGGTGCGGACTCGCTCGGCTACATCTCGCTCGACGGGATGATCGAGGCGACGAAGCAGGAGCGCAGCCAGCTGTGCACCGCGTGCTTCTCCGGCGAGTACCCGATTCCCGTCAACACCACCCCCGCCGACAAAGGATGCTGAGTTGAGCCCAGACGAGACCGACACCGCGAAGACGACGACCTACGCCGCCGCCGGCGTCGATGTCGAGGCCGGCGACAGGGCCGTCGAGCTCATGAAGTCAGCGGTCGCCGCGACCCACAACGCCAACGTCATCGGCGGGGTCGGCGGCTTCGCGGGCCTCTTCGACGTCTCCGTGCTCAAGGACTACGAGCGCCCGCTGCTCGCCTCGTCGACCGACGGCGTCGGCACGAAGGTCGCGATCGCCCAGGCGCTGGACAAGCACGACACGATCGGCTTCGACCTCGTCGGCATGGTCGTCGACGACATCATCGTGTGCGGGGCGAAGCCGCTGTTCATGACCGACTACATCGCGTGCGGCAAGGTCGTGGCCGAGCGCATCGCCGACATCGTCCGCGGCATCGCCGAAGCGTGTGCGCAGGCCGATGTCGCCCTCGTCGGCGGTGAGACCGCGGAGCACCCTGGCCTCCTCGGCGTCGACGAATACGATGTCGCCGGGGCCGCCACGGGCGTCGTCGATGCCGACAAGCTGCTCGGACCCGACAAGGTCGAGGCCGGTGACGTCCTCATCGCGCTGCCGTCCTCGGGCATCCACTCCAACGGGTACTCCCTCGTCAGGCACATCATCGCCGAGGCGGGCTGGGACCTGGGCCGGGAGGTCCCGGAGTTCTCGCGCAGCCTCGGCGAGGAGCTCCTCGTTCCCACGCATGTCTACACGGGCGAACTCAACGCCCTCTTCACGGCGCTGCCGGGTGCCGTCCACGCCGTCTCCCACGTCACCGGCGGAGGCCTGTCGGCGAACATCGCCCGGGTGCTGCCGCCCGGTCTCGTCGCGACGATGTCACGGGACTCGTGGGAGATCCCCCCGGTCTTCACCGTCCTCGGCGACCTCGGCGGGGTGCCGCGCGCGGACCGCGAGCGGACGTGGAACCTCGGTGTCGGCATGGTGCTCGTCACCGCCGCCGATCGCGTCGACGAGGTGCTCGCGGCGAGCCCGGGATCGTGGATCCTCGGTGAGGTGCGCTCCGATGACGGTTCGCTGTCCGGGGAGCTCGACTACGTCCAGGGCGCCAAGGGCGTCGACGGCGGGGCCGCGATCCTCCGCTGAGACACATGATCCGCTGAGACACATGAGGAGGGGCGGAGACTTCACGTCTCCGCCCCTCCTCATGCGTCTGGGGTCAGCTCAGGAGCGGCGCTCCGTGTACTCGTCGTCGCCGTCTTCGTCGTCGACGTTGTACTTGTCCGCGTACTCCGAGTAATCGGGTTCGTCGTCATAGGCGTCGGTTGAGGAGGACTCATGGGAGTCCGTGCCAAGTTCCTGTTGGAGACGATTGAGATCAGTGTCGGGGCTGTAGTACTTGAGCTTCCGAGCTACCTTGATCTGCTTTGCCTTTGCGCGGCCGCGACCCACTGGCGTGACCCCCTCCGTCGTCATGTGGGGCAGCTCGCCCCAGACTAGATCTCTGCTATGCGCTTAAATCCTACCTGTTCGCGGTGGGAAGTTCCATTTCGGGAAGCGACCTTGGATAGGCTGAACCCATGTCCTACAGTCGCGAATATCTCGTCTCCCTGCGGATCTTCGAACCCACGGTGGTTCATTCCGAATTGCAAGACAGGCAGGTCGAGGACAACCGTGCGCGCATCGAAGCGCAGGTGGCGGCGGACGCGGATCAGCGCTTGATCTCGCTTCCCCCGAACCCGGTGGCCGAGTCGTTCCGCAACACCCCGATCTTCCTCCCGGCGTCTCAGACCCCGGACGGGGTGGACCGCTTCAGCCCCACCCAGGAGGACATCCGCGGGTGGGAGGCGCTCGAGTCGCTGACCGAGCACACGTCGAAGGCGACCCTTGACATCATCGCCCCGAAGTCCGCCCGACGGCGGGCGGCCGGCCACCGCGCCGAGTGGCTCCAGGACACGAAGGACACTCGCATCTTCACCCGGGTCTCGGCCTGGGACGTGCCCCCGGCATGGTGGCTCTTCTTCTCCCTCGGGGAGGACCAGGTCATCACCGAGGAGACCGAGGCCGGGATGCGGGTGCTCATCCGCACCGACATCCTCGCCGCCTCGGCGCGCATGGAGTGGGCCGCGGAGACCATCGCGGAGAAGTCGAAGGTCGTCGACATGGTCGAGCAGACCGGGGTGCTCGCGCAGTGGATCGACAGCTTCGACATGAACTCGATCCTCGAACTCGACCTCGGCGGGATGAGCGAGGTGCTGTGGCCGAACGAGGGCCCGGAGCTCGTCGACTCGTGGGTGACGGCGCTGAGCAACGACGACATCGAGTCCGCGACCGCGGCGTTCCAGAAGTACGCCGCGGCGTGGGAGCAGCTCAACCTCTACGCCCGCGGTTCGTGACCGCCCCCCTCACTTGCTGAGAAGGCCACCCTCCGGCCACCGGTGCGCCGCTTGCTGAGCGTCGATGCTGGTGCGGGACGCTACGATTGTCTCCGAGATCGCCGAGGTGTCCGCCCCGGCATCGTCTGAGCAGACCGTCCGCGCACCCAGAGTGCCGGACCGGGCGACCGACCGCGGCACGAGAGGATGAGCCCCGCAGCACATGGACGAGAAGAAGCGCCGACTCCTCACGAACACCCCGCCGGGCAGCGCGACTGAACCCGCTGACGCACCCGAGCCCGCTGACGCGACCGGGCCCGCTGACGCACCCGAGCCCGCGACCGCCTCGGCGAGGGCACCGCTGTCGCGGATCGGGACGGGGTGGCGGATCGCGGTGACCGCGGTCGCCCTCGTCATCCTCACGGCGGGGCAGTTCCTCAACACGAACGACTTCTTCCCGCTCGGCTCCCTCACCCAGTATGCGACGGCGAAGGATCTCAACGGCGAGGTCAACTCGACGTGCATCGCCGCCCGGTTCCCCGGTGAGGACGAACCGACCCGGCTCGCGTTCAACACGGCCACCGTCGGCATCGAGCGCGGTGACGTCGAGTCCCAGCTGCAGCGGGTCATCGACAATCCCGAGCTGCTCCAGACGCTCGCCGACTCCTACATCCGGCTCCATCCCGGTCAGCCCGAGCCCGAGGAGATGATCCTCTGCCGTGACACGACGCAGCTCGACAACGGCCGCAGCGTCGGCGAACCTGTGACCCGGACCCTCGCGACGTGGGAGGTGCAGTGACCATGGCCTCCTCGACCACGACCGCGACGACCGCCGGGACTCTGTCGCCGACCCTGCCCGACCACCGCAATGCCTTCCTCCGCTGGTTCATGCCGCAGGTGCCGCTGGCGCGGGTCGCGGTGTTCCGCTTCATCATCTACGTCTTCATCATCATCGACGTCCTCACGATCTCCGGTGACGTCATCCCGCACGGGTGGACGCCCGAGCTCTACCAGCCGCTGTGGCTGGCCCGGGTGCTCGGCATCCCACCGGTGAGCGTCCTCGGCGCGCAGATCCTGCTCGCCCTCATCATCACCTTCTGCGTGCTCGCCGCGATCGGGATCCTCCAGCGCACGAGCGGGATCATCGTCGCGATCACCTTCGGGGCGTGGATGTTCTACACGCAGGGCTACGGGTACGTCGCCCACGATCACATGGCGCTCGTCATCGCCGCCGTCGTCCTCCCCACGGTCGGCGTCGCGAGGTTCCGGGAGGTGGGGACCACCTCGGCGAAGGCAGGCTGGGCGCTGCGGGTCGTCCAGATCTCCGTCGTCCTCACGTACTTCTACTCGGTGCTCATGAAGTGGATCGCGTCCGGCGACATCACCGACTGGGCCAACGGCGCGGTCATCATCTGGGCGCTCATGCGCCGCGGGGCGGAATGGTCGAAGCCGTTCCTCGAGATGCCGGGACTCCTCATCGCCGCCCAGTGGGCGACGCTCGTCTTCGAGTTCCTCTCGCCGGTCGCGCTGTTCGTCAAGGGCAAGGCGATCTACTTCATCGTCGCCTTCTTCTGCCTCTTCCACCTCATGACGTACTTCGCGCTCGGGATCCACTTCCTCCCGACCGTCATCTGCTGGGCGGCGTTCCTGCCTCTGGAGAAGCTCGTCCCTCGTCGCTTCGCGTCAGCGCGTCGAGCACGCGCCTGACCGCGACGCGTTCGGCGGTGTCCGGGCGCATGACGGCGACGACCCAGCGCATCGTCGTCACCCCCGACAGCGGGACGAGGGTGAGCCCGGCGTCCCGCGGCGTCGTGAACCGGGGGAGGAGGGCGAGCTGATCGCTCGAGGCGACGATCGCCTCGATGAGCCGGTTGTCGCGGATGCGCTGGACGACGTCGAGGTCGCGGCCGGTGACGTGGGCGAGGGAGAGCAGCACCGAGTTGAACGGGTACCCGTGCGGCACCCCGACCCACGGCCAGTCGACGACATCGTCCGGGGTGAGCTCGGTCCTCCCGGCGAGCGGGTGGGCCGTGGCCATCGCGACGTCGATCGGCTCCTGCGCGAGCGGCACGACGGTGAGTCCGTCCGTGCCGGCCGGGCGGTCGGAGACGAGGCTGTGGGCGATGACGATGTCGACATCACTGGTCAGGGCCGCGAACTCGTGTTCGGCGAGGTCGACATCCGAGGTCCGCAACCGCAGACCCGGGTGCGTCCGGTGGAGTTCGCGCAGGGCGTCGGGCAGGAGGTAGGTGAGCGCGCTCGGGAGGCCGGCGAGGGTGATCTCCCCGACGGGCTCGCCGAGGTGGCCCTCCCAGTCCGCCTGCACGCGTGCGAGCGTTCGGGCGAGGTCGCGTCCGCCCGCGGCGAGCAGCCGCCCCGCCGGGGTGAGCGCGAGTCCGCGTCCGGCCGGTTCGACGAGGGCGTGCCCGAGCTCCCGGGTCGCCTGCCGCAGCTGCTGGGAGACCGCCGAGGGGGTGCGGTGCGTGACGCGCGCGACCTCGGTGACGCTGCCGCGCTCATCGAGGAGGCGGAGGAGCTCGAGGTGCCGCGGGTCGATGACCATGAAGCAATGCTACAAGGACAGTTCAGATCTTTGCGATTGTGCTCATGAATGAGCCGGCCAAGAATGGAGTCATGACGTTCCGACACTGTCTCCTCGCCGCCTCGGTGGCCGTGATGTGGGGACTGAACTTCCTCGCGATCGACCTCTCCCTCGACCAGTTCCCGCCGTTCTTCCTCGTCGCGCTGCGCTTCTCCCTCCTCGCGATTCCCGCACTCCTCTTCGTTCCCATGCCGCGGGTGCGGTTCCGGTGGATCCTCGGCTACGGGCTCGGCTTCGGCATCCTCCAGTTCGCGTTCCTCTACTGGGCGATGGCCGCCGGCATGCCCGCCGGACTCGCCTCCCTCGTCCTCCAGGCTTCGGGGCCATTCACCGTCCTCCTCGGGATGACGGTGCTGCGGGAGCGGGTGCGCGGCTCGCAGATGGCGTTCCTCCTGCTCGCGATGGCCGGACTCGGTGTCGTCGGGTGGCAGCGGCTCGACTCGAGCGCGAGCTTCCTGCCGTTCCTCCTCACGCTCGCCGGCGCCTTCGGCTGGGCGATCGGCAACATCTGCAACCGGCAGGCGCATTCGGTCGAGCCCGTGAAGTTCACGATGTGGATGTCGGTCGTCCCGCCCGTGCCCATGCTCCTCCTCGCCCTGCTCGTCGAAGGCCCTGACCGGATCGGGGCCTCTCTGACGACGCTGGCGACGCCGACCGGTCTGCTCGGCATCGCCGGGCTCGTCTACACCGTCGTCATCGCCACGGTCATCGGGTCAGGCGTGTGGTCGTGGCTGCTCTCGCGCAACCCCGCCGGCGTCGTCGCACCGTTCTCGATGCTCGTGCCCATCGTCGGCATGAGCGCGGCATGGTTCGTCTTCGGGGAGACCGTGACCGTCGGCGAGCTCTGCGGGGCAGCACTCGTCATCATCGGCGTCCTCGGCGCGGGGCTGCGGGCAGGTGCCGGGCAGCGGGCAGGTGCCGGACTGCGGGCAGCCAAGGGGACGATCGCCGAGGCGGTGCCCGATCCCGTGCCCATCGTGCCGGAATCGGCCGGCCCCGTAGCTGGTGTCGGGTCCGAGACCGAGTCACGCCGCGCGTCTGAGGCTCGTTCAGCGCGGCAGTGCACTCCCGCCGTCGAGTAGGGCATCTCTGACTGCGGCGACGGCACGGCTCGGGGTGCAGTCGTGGGTGAGAAGGGTGATGTCACGATGGGCGGCAGGGGTAAGCCGGCGGTAGACGATGTCCTCCGCATCGGCCGGGGGAGAGCTGAAGGGCAGGCAGGCGAGCCCCAGCCCCTGTGCAACGAGCGTCTTCTGCGTGTGAGGGTCGGCGACGAAGTGTCGGATGACCGGATCGACCCCGGCGGCGCGGGCGATCTGCACGAGCGCCGCGTGGTCGCGGGAGTCCCGTGCGCAGGTCGACCAGACCTCGTCGGCGACATCGCGGATGTCGACGGTCGCGTGTGCGGACGCAGGATGGTCGGCGGGCAGCGCGAGGTAGCCGCGCTCGCGGAACAGCACGGCGGCGGTGACACCGGCCGGCAGGGGCAGCGGGGCCGCGCCCCACGATTCGGCGATGACGAGATCGAGACTCCCGCGCGTCAACCGGTCGAGGTGGGCATCGGTCTCCCCGTCCTCGAGGGTGACGACGACACCGGGGTGCACCGTTCGCAGGGCGACCAGCTCAGGTGTGAGGAAGCCGCGAATCGCCGAGGCGATCGCCCCGATCCGCACCGTGCCCGAGAGATCGGCGCCGTCATCAAGATCGTTCTTCGCTTGCTGGGTCAGCTCGGCGACCTGGGCCGCGCAGTCGGCCAGGAGGCGTCCCGCGTCGGTGAGCTTGACTCCCCGCCCAGCGGCGACGACGACCGGTCGGCCGATCTCCGCCTCGATCCGACGCAGCTGCTGGGAGACGGCAGGCCCGGTGAGGTGGAGCATCTCGGCGGCGTGCGTGACCGATCCGGTGCGCGCCACCGCGTCGAGGATCCGCAGGCGGCTCCACTCGAGATCCATCGGTCGTCCCCTTCGCCTCAGTCCGTTCGCGTCGATAGTTCGACTACTAAGAAATTCCTATCATCCTAGGTAATGAATGAGAAGTAGTGCTGATCAGTCAATGAGCCTAGTGTCGAATCATGAACGACAACGGGGCACCGTCGGCCCAGGCAGACACTGAGTCGGCTCGCGGCACCGGCTGGGCGGTTGCCGCGGTGCTCAGCGGCGCGGTCTGCCTGTCCGTCTCGGCGGTCGTGGTCAAGCTTGCCGGCATCGACGCGGCGACGACGGCAGTGCTGCGCTGTGCGATCGCCATCGTCCCGCTCATTCCCCTCGCCCTGTGGGAGGGGCGCCGCAAGACTCGGCTCACGGCCCGGGGCATCGCGTGGTCGATCGCGGCGGGGGTGGCCCTCGGCATCGACTACAGCGCGTGGACGGCGTCGATCTTCCTCGTCGGCGCCGGAGTGTCGACAGTGCTCATCAACATCCAGGTCATCGTGCTCCCGCTGCTCGCGTTCCTCATCGATCGCGAACGCCCGCGGCGGCGATTCCTCGTTGCGGTGCCGCTCATGCTCGTCGGCGTCGGCCTCGTCAGCGGCCTGGGCGGCAGCGGCGGCGAAACGATCGGCGGACCGGGACCCGGCGGGATCCGCATCGATGGCGTGCTCCTCGGTCTTCTCGCCGGGCTCGGCTACGGAACCTACCTCTTCCTCAACCGCCGGGCGACGGGGACCGGTGCGCGCCTTGCGCTCCAGCCGCTCACCTGGGCGACCGGGGCGGCCGCCCTTACCTCGGCGGGCATCGCCCAGTTCTCCGGCGGACTGCAGTTCTCCGGGATCTCACCGAGGTCGTGGGGCCTTCTCATCGTCCTCGCCCTCGTCGGGCAGGTCGCGGCCTGGCTGTTCATCCACCACGGCAGCGCGCGACTGTCGGCGAGCGTGACAGCGAGTCTTCTCCTCCTTCAGCCGGTGCTCGCTCTGGCGGCAGCGGCGATCGTCCTCGGAGAGAGGTACGGACGCGACCAGCTCCTCGGTGCCGCGCTCGTCGTCGGGGCGGTGGCCGTGGTCACCGGCGCCGTTCCGCGACGCCGACCCCGGCGCCGGCCTCACCGTCCGTAGGTGAGCCGGCGCAGCACCACCTCGGCGGGGCCTTTCGCATTCTTCCTCTCCAACCACGTCGCGAGGCCGAGCGAGACGAGCCACACGCCGATGGCGAGGAGGAACGCCGGGGTCGTGTTCCACGTTTCACCGAGGCCGACACCCCACGCGGCGAGCAGCGGGGCGAAGACCACCGACTGGAGCAGGTAGAAGCTCAGCGAGCGTTTGCCGAGGTAGGCCACGGGCAGCAGCAGTCTCGGCGGGCGGTTCTGGACGCGCAGCCCGATGAGGCCGAACAGAGCCGCGTACCCGATGCCGGCGCAGGCGCCGGTGAGGGCGCCGAGACCGCCGAAGAGCTGTACGAACGCCGCGTCCTCCGGCACCCAGCCGAGGTACGCGAGAGCCCGGGGCAGCGCACCGAGGACACCGACGGGAATGCCGATCGCGGCGACGAGGCCGAGACGGGGACGGCGGACCGCCTCGGCGTCGGGTGCAATCCCCGGCACCGCCGGTCGCGGTTCGATCCACCAATGCCGGGCGGCGAGTCCGCCGAGGATGATGGCAATGGGCACGGTGAGCGCGAGCATGCCGAGCACGGTCGCCATCACCCAGACGAGGAGGCGGATGCCGATGGTCATCAGGTAGTTCGGTTCGTCAGCACCCTGGGTGAGCATGCTGCTGAGGATCGCGTTGGCGGCGACGAAGTCCTCCCCATCGGACTCAGCGGCCACCTCGGTGCCGGCCCCGCCTCCCAAGGCCAGCGCCAGTGCGACGAACCCGATCTGGGCGAGGATGAAGAGGACGAGGACGCCGGTGAGCACCCACACGGTGATGGTGAGGATGCGGTCGCGCGCGTTGACGATGAGGTAGCCGAGGACGAGCCCGCACAGGCCGTACGCGCCGAGGATGTCGCCGCCGAAGAGGAGCGCGGCGTGGACGAAGCCGAAGATGACGAGCCAGAGGTGGCGGTGCAGGAGCATCCGCGTGACCGACTGGGGGCTGTCGCCGGCGGCGGTGCGGTTGCGGGCGAACTGGACGATGCCGTAGCCGAAGAGGAACGCGAACATCGGGTAGATGCTGCCGTCGACGAAGAGGATCGTGAGCACGGACAGCACGACGTCGAGGGCAGAGTCGCTCGGCGGATGGCCGGACAGGGAGTTGACGCCCGACGTGCCCCACAGGTAGGTCGAGACATTGGCGATCCCGATGAGGCAGAGCATGAAGCCGCGGGCGAGGTCGGGGGCGAATGCGCGCCGAGGCGGTGCCGCGGTCGGTGGGGGAGCGGGGTGTGGGTGGGGCTGTGGGCTTGGCGGGATGTGCGGCTGGGGCGGATGGCTCATGCGGTGCCTAACGTGCGGGGATGGGCAGAGTCAGAGTCGTTGGAAGGGCAGGGGCAGTTGTCGGTGGTGCGGGGGTGCGGTCGTCGCCGGCGCGGCTACCGGGTGACGGTCTCCGGGGCGAGGCTCGGGGTCTCGTCGATGCCGAAGCGGTGCTTGAGCGCGCGCTGGGCGGCGAACCAGCCGTTCATGCCGTGGACGCCGGGGGCCGGTGGGGTGGCCGCGGAGCAGAGGTACGCGCCGGGCACGCCGAGGCTGTAGTTGTCCCAGTTCGTCCGCGGGCGGGCGAGCATGCGGTAGAACGTGATGATGCCGGTGGCGATGTCCCCGCCCTGGTAGTTCTGGTTGTGCTCGGCCATCTGAGAGGCGGGCACCGATCGGTAGTCGACGATCGTGTCGCGGAAGCCGGGGGCGAAGCGCTCGAGCTGCCTGATGATGTAGTCGGCGGGGTCGATCGGGCAGTCGAAGGGGACGTGGCAGTACGTCCACAGCGGCCGCAGTCCGTTCACCTCGCGGGAGGGGTCGAAGACCGTCGGGTCGGAGACGAGGCAGACGGGGTGGGCAGGCATGCGGCCGGCGACGACGTCGCCCTCGGCCTCGGCCATCTGCGCCCGGGTGCCGCCGAGGTGGACGGTGCCGGCGCGGGCGACGTTCGGGTCGGCCCAGGGGACGGGGCCGCCCAGCACGAAGTCGACCTTCGCCGCGGCGTTGCCGTGTTTGAACGCCCGCAGGGCGCGGTCGACGTGGGCGGGCAGGAGGCCGGAGAAGATCTGGGCGGCATTCAGCGCCGAGGTGTCGAGGATGTAGGCGCGGGCCGCGGGCATATCGGAGACGTGGCTGATCCGGGCGTCGGCGGTGACCCTGCCGCCGTGGGCTTCGAGGTCGGCGACGAGTTCGTCGGTGATCGCCTGCGACCCGCCGATCGGGGAGGGCCAGCCGCCGGCGTGGGCGATCGTCGCGAGCATCGTCGCCGTGGCCGCGGTGCCCATGCCCGGCAGGGGGCCGATCGCGTGGGAGCCGACACCGGTGAAGAGCGCCTGCGTGGTCTCGTGGGAGAGCGGAATGTTCCACGCGGGACTCGCCTGCGAGAGCAGCCGCATCCCGAACTTCACGATGTTCGCGACCCCGTCGACATCGCGCAGGGTCGGGGGAATCGAACGCTTGTCGCCGAGGGAGAGCCAGATCGTGTCGTCGACGCGCTCGAGGAGGGGACGGAAGAACCGGTCCCATTCCGGGCCGGCGTCGCCGAGGTGGTCGACCGTCGTCGCGAGATCGTGGAACGCCAGCGCGGCGGGCTGCCCGTCGAGCGGTTGGGCGTAGGAGATCTCCGGGGTGGTGAACTTCAGGCCGCGGGCGCGCAGGTCGAAGTCGACGAAGAAGGGGCTGGCGATCGCGAGCGGGTGGACGGCCGAGCAGATGTCGTTCGTGATGCCCGGTGCGAGCCCGAGGTCGAGGGTGCGCGCTCCGCCGCCGATCGTCGGCTGGGCCTCGAAGACCTCGACGGACAGTCCCGCCCTGGCCATCGTCACGGCGGCGGCCAAACCGTTGGGACCCGATCCGACGACAGCGACATCCAGCTCAGTGCTCATGGCTTCAGTCTCTCATGTCGGGATCGGGGTGGCGCGTGGAGCGCAACCGCGGTCGGGTGAGGTCGGTGTTGTCAATGACCCAGGTCGCTCTCTCCCAGGGAGCGCACTCCTCGAAGTAGAGGCGTTGTCCTCCGACGTAGCGATGGTTCGAGGCACCTTCCGGGTCGGGATCGTGGTCTCCGGTGAAGCGTTCGCTGCCGCGCGGGACGGATACGTCGAAGGGGACGTCGATCCAGATGCTGGCGTCCCAGAGTTCGCGCAGCTCGGGGCGGTGGAGGAAGATGCCGTCGACGATGAGCACGCAATCGGCTGGCAGAGACAGCCGTGTCGTTGGCATTGGTTCATCAGCGTCGACATCCCAGATCGCCCGGACGGGCGACTCGCCTGCGCGGAATGGAGAGATGACGGAGTCGACGAACGCGTCATAGTCGTACGAGTCACGGTAGAACGATTCCGGGCCCATCCCTTGCGCGTATCGACGTGCCTTCGGGAAATGGAACCCATCGATGCTGAGATTCGCCAGGCGCCGCCCGTCGTCCTCCGCGGCGAGCTCCTCGAGCTCGTCGGCAAGCATCGTCTTCCCCGCACCATCGACCCCATCGACGGCGATGACGGCGCGGTTGCCGGGACGGACGCCGCGGATACTCCTGACTAGCTGCCAGAGAACTGTCTGCCGGGTGGTCACCACACGACTGATGCTAACGCTCCCCGGTTGAAGAATACGCCGAAAGCGTCAAAGCTTCGGCCGGTGCTCGTCGGAGGATCCGGAGGATTGGTCACACCGGTCAGAACTCGCCGAGGCCGTTCTGGAGAAGGTCGCGCAGAGCCGAGCGGAGGAGGCCGAGCTCTTCGAAGCCGTCGAACTCCTCATCGCCGATCGCGACCGCATCCGGTGTCGTCACCCAGTCGCAGAGGACGGTGCTCGACCCGAGACGATCGGTGCCGAAGAGGAGGAGACTCGCGGCGATCGGGGTCTCGCCGGCGGGCAGGGCCCGAGTGGCGAGCGTGGCGACCCGCGGATCGAGCGGACGCGTCGGTGAGTCGTCGGGGACGAGGGAGCTGAGTTCGGGCAGTGTCTCCCGCATCAGACGCGTGGGGTCGTCGTCATCGTCGAAGCTGTCGAGGAGTCGCGCCTCGACCTCGAAGGTCATCCGTGCCAGGGCACCCGCGAGGACATTCTCATCGAGCAGGGGCGTGCGCCGGGTGTACCGCTGGATGCCGCCGTCCGAGTCGGTGGCGAGGAGGAGCGACCAGACGGCGCTGACATCGGCGTCCTCCGGCAGCGGCAGGAACACCCAGCCGGCGAAGAGCTCGCCGAACGTCGTCACGTCCGGCAGGGACGTCACGGGCGAGTCCGCGCTGCCCTCGTTGTCCTCCGATTCCTCGTCGTCGTCATCGAACGGACTGAACGAGAACGTCTCGGCGAACCGCGCCCGAGCCACCCGGAGCAGCCCCTCGACGAGATCGCTGCTGACGTCCTCGGTGAGGAGTTCGACGTTGCCGGACTCGAACGGATCGTCATCGCAGATGAGGGCGACGTAGCGGCCGGTGGCCTCGTGCCCGTCAGGGAACGGGTACACCATGAGGTTCGACAGCGCCGCAGAGGCCTCTGCGACGAGGACGTCACCGCTGGACACCGGCGCGATGGGAACGTCAGGGTCATCCGCATCATCGTCATCGACCGGCACTTCGTCGTCGACCCACGCATTCGCGGCTTCGGTTTCGACGAGGAAGCCCGAGATCTGCGAGAGGATCGTCGCGTACGACGCCCCGTCGGAGGTGCGCTCGATCCACCCGGTCTCCCCGTCCGCGTTCTCCGTCTCGAAATACCCCCACACGGCGGTGGGGAAGAACCTCGGCGGCACACTCTCGATGATCTCAGGGCAGAGCAGCCCGAACGGGATGCGCTCGGACTCGACAGGGGAATCGTTCATCGGACAATAGTGCCACGTGGTGCCCGGCATGACCGGACGTTAGGCTGGCCGTCATGAACGCGTTCTTCGTCTCGTCCACCCCGATCCCCTCAGCGCTGGCCGGGTTCGCCCGGGCCCACGGGGACCTCGTCGCGCTCAACACCGACCCGCTCTACGTGAGCGCGACAGCGCAGTCCCCGACGCGGACGGTCGGCCTCGTCTCCGGCGGCGGCTCCGGTCACGAACCGATGCACGTCGGTTTCGTCGGCCCGGGCATGCTCGACGCCGCCGTCCCCGGCGAGGTCTTCGCCTCACCGCACAACGCGCAGATCTTCGCGGCGTCGAAGGCGGTGGCCGGTCCCGACGGCGTCCTCCACATCGTCAAGAACTACACGGGCGACGTCATCAACTTCGGCATCGCCGCCGAACGTCTCCGCGCCGCCGGTATCCCCGTGGCGACGGTGCTCGTCGACGACGACATCGCCACCGACAGCGACGACACCGAGACCGGTCGACGCGGCACCGGCGCCACCGTCATCGTCGAGAAGATCCTCGGTGCTGCCGCCGACGCCGGATGGGGTCTGGACGACCTTGCCGATCTCGGCGCCGAGGTGGTCGCCCGCTCCCGGAGCCTCGCCGTGGCCGCTCGCGCCCAGACCGATGCCCACACTGGTCGACCCGCGTTCGACCTTCCCGAGGGCACCCTCGAATACGGCGTCGGCATCCACGGTGAGCGCGCCGCGACCTCGATTCCGCACGACGGCTTCGAGAGCCTCATCGACCGGATGTGCCGTGAGCTCCTCGCCGCGGTTCCCGGCACCCCGGCCGACGGCGACCTCCTCGTCCTCGTCAACGGCCTCGGCGCGACGACCCAGATCGAGCTCCTCAACGTCTACGACGCCCTCGGCGCCGCGCTTGAGACCGCAGGCGAGTCGATCGCCGCCTCCCTCGTCGGCAGCTTTGTCACCGCGCTCGACATGACCGGGTTCTCCCTCACCCTCACGCGCCTGCAGCCGTCCTGGCTCGACTGGTGGACCGCCGCCTCCCGCACCGCGGCGTTCCCGGCACTCGGCGGTGAGCCCACGCACGCCGAGGCGGTGGCGACGACAGCGGCGACGCGGAGTGCGCAGGAGCCGACGGCTCCCGCCGTCTCTCTGCGGCAGCGGACGGCAGCTGGTGGGGACGCGGATCTCGAGACCGCTGTGCTCCGTCGGTTCGCCGAACTCGTCGAGGAGCAGCACGCCCACCTGACGGAACTCGATCAGGTCGGCGGTGACGGGGACTTCGGGGACAACCTCCGCGGTGGACTGCGCCACGCGACTCGACTCGTCGACTCCTCCGAGGCCGCGGGCTTCGCCGCGGCCGAAGCGGCATTCCTCGGCGGCGTCGGCGGCACGAGCGGACCGCTCCTCGGACTGCTCTTCCAGGAGCTCAGTGCCGGTTACGCCGAACTCGACCCCGACACCCACCGCGAGACCGCACAGGTCCTCTGGGAGCGGGCGACGGCGGCCGGATGCGAGGCGATCCAGCGCGTCGGCGGCGCAGAGACCGGAGATCGGACAGTCGTCGACGTCCTCCATCCCACCGCCTCGGCGTTCGGGAAGGGATTCGCCTCAGCCGCGCAGACCGCCGCCGAGGCCGCACAGGCGACGGCCGACATGCAGGCGAGGCGGGGTCGGGCGAGCTACGTCGACGGCCGTGGAGCCGGCACCCCCGACGCCGGGGCCGTGGGCATCTCGCTCCTCTTCTCCGCTGCCGCCGAGGTCTACGAGAAGTAGCCTGGCCGGTACGAGAGGCAGCCTGGACCCGGCAGCGCGGTCACCGGTACGCCTCGTCGAAGAAGGCGCGCTCGAGCCCGACGGCCCGCTGCCACAGATCGGCCAAGCGCTGCCGGGCGGCGGCCGACGCCGCATCGTCCCCGCGCGGGTACACCCGTTCGAGTTCGTCGACGAGGAACTGCACCCAGCCGGTGAAGGCCTCTCCGCGGTGGAGGTCGATCCAGTCGGTGTGGAGGTCGCGGCTCGGCATGGCTCGATCCTGCTCACCCCACTCGAGATAGAGCCATTCGGCGATGACGAGGACGACGAGGACGTCGGGATACGACGCCGCGGCGACCGCCTCACGCATGACACCGCGGAACCCCGCGGTCACCTCGGTGAGCTGGGGATCGGTGTAGTCCGCAGGCTCCACCCCCACCTCGGCGAAGGCGCGGAGGAAGTACGAATCCTCATCGGCGGCGAGGAACCCGAGCTGCTGGGCGAACCGGAGCTTCGCGGAGATGGTGTCGGCGTGGGCGACGCTGGCGCCGAGCATCGAGAGGAAGTCATCGAAGAACTGATAGTCCTGGACGAGGTACTTCGCCATCACCGCGTCGTCGACGGTGCCCGCGAAGAGCTCGGCGACGAACCGGTGATGGGTCGCCGCGGTCCACTCCGCTTCGGCACTCGCCCGCAGTCCGGCCACGGCCCCGCCGGTCGCGACTGTGATCGTGATGAGCCTCCATCTTCCTCCGCCGGTGTCACCCGGATCAGGTTCAAAGGGTCTGCGTGCGCACTCTCAGCGCCGGTCGCGGCGCTCCCCTGTGGTGGTTGAAGACTATCAGCCGACGGGTGCCGCCTCCGCTGCGTCACGACGAACGGCTGCGAGCTTCGCGCCGAGCACCTCGGCGATCCGGACAGCGGCAGGCTGGCGGCCGGCCGCACGCTCCCCGGCCTCGACCCCGGCGTTGTAGTTCGTGTTCGTGTTGATGTCGTAGACGACCTGCCGGCCATCGGCCGTGTCGATGAACTCGACTCCGGCGAAGTCGATGCCGAGCTCGGTCAGCAGCGCCTCGAGTCGACCGATGAGCGGGGTGTCGGCGGTGATCTCCTCGCGCCGGGTGAACTGACTGCCGCCGAGGCTGCCGGCCGTGCCCGGAATGACGCAGGCATCGGCGGGGCAGAGTTCGAAGGATCCGGCGGAGACGTCGACGGCGACCGCGTAGTGGAAGCGGCCGCCGATGAACTCGGCGCGCGTGATGAACGGCGCGGCCGGCTGCAGATACTCCTGGACGAGGGTGATGCCGTCGATCGCCTCGGTGGACCCGCCGGGGGCGAAGTCGGCCACCGCTGCCTCGAGCTCGGCGTGCGAGTCGAAGCGGCGCACGCCCAGTCCCTTGCCGCCCTGGTTGTGCTTCGTGATGAACGGGGGCGTGAACCCGGCAGCCACCTCGGTGATCGCCGCTGATCCGAAGGCCGCCGAGGTGGTCGGCACGTCGATTCCGTGCGCGGCGAGGGCGCGGTGCTGGCGGATCTTGCTGACCTCGAGCTCGAGGACCTGCGAGCCGTTGACGACGGCGCGGCCGGCGGCCTCGAGCCACGCGAGGACCGCTCGCCCGTACTCCTTGACGTGGGGGTCGGTGCGGGTGTGCGAGGATGCCGAGAGTCGGGACCAGAAGACGCCCTCGGGCGGGGCGGCGGCGAGGTCGATCGCGGCACCGGGCAGCAGCCATTCGACGAGCTCGACGCCGAGTTCAGCGAAGGCGTCGGCGAACGGCGGGATCCACTCGGGATTGTCGTGGATGACGTAGACCGCGGGACCGTCCGCGACCGGCAGGGTGTGCGTGCTCATCGATGTCCTCTCATGGGTGTATTGCTCAACAATTCTATCGAGACGGTGATTCCCTGGGTCGTGTCGGCCCTGCGGCGTAGACTCGGGACCATGGCTATCGCAAAGCAGCCCGTGGTCGTTCTCGATGCTCCGGATGCTGGTGAGCTCGCCCAGTTCTACGGCGAACTCCTCGACTGGCAGGTCCGCGTCGACGACGACGGCACATGGGCAGAGATCACGTCCGATTCCTGGCCGCCCATTTGCTTCCAGCAGGTCGAGGACTACCACGCCCCGAGCTGGCCCAGCCAGGAACACCCGCAGCAGATGCACATCGACGTCATGGTCGATGACCTCGATGCCGCCGAGGCGCAGGTCATCGGACTCGGCGCCGGGAAGGCCGCCGTCCAGCCGGGGGAGACGTTCCGCGTCTTCCTCGACCCGGCCGGTCACCCGTTCTGCCTGTGTGTCAACTGAAACACTGCGTCAACTGAAACGCTGCGTCAGCTGAAACGCTGCGTCAACTGAGGCTCAGTGACGCCGGAGACCCAGCACGTCGTCGACGGCGTCGACGACGGCATCGGGGCGTTCATGGGTGATGAGGTGCCCGGCATCCTCGAGGACGACGAGCGTGCCCTGCGGCATCGCGTCGGCGATCGCGGCCGCCGCCGCGTTCTGCCGCGTGCGCATCCTCCGCTCGAGCAGTCCCCGCTGCCGGCCGCCCTGGAGGACGACGCCGGGCACGTCCGGTCCGCCGTCGCGTTCGAGCATCCGGATGAGCGCGATCGACGAGGTGACGTGCCGTTCCTCGCTCAGCGCCATGCGCATCGCCCGCTGGGTCAGCGAGTCGCGCCAGAACAGGGCGAGGTCTGCCTCGGTGATCTGCGGTGATGCCCCGTCGGGCAGGAGCGTCCGGGTGAAGCGATCGCCCTGGCCGGCCCGGATGAGCAGCGACCCGAGCCGCATCGAACCGGCGTTGAGGGCTGCGACTGCGGGGGAGAGGATCGCCGAGGCGGTCGCATCGACGAGCACCATCCCGGCGACCCGGTCGGGGTTGAGGTGCGCGAAGAATCTCACGATCGGTCCGCCCCAGCTGTGGCCGACGAGGACGACCTGCTCGTTCCCGGCGACCCGGTCGACC
The DNA here is from genome assembly GCF_005502845.1 of Brevibacterium sp. 2SA. Lineage (NCBI taxonomy): Bacteria > Bacillati > Actinomycetota > Actinomycetes > Micrococcales > Brevibacteriaceae > Brevibacterium > Brevibacterium sp. 2SA. The sequence goes on from NZ_SCMW01000027.1 coordinate 28,905, forward strand.
ACCTCGGCGAGGTCATCGACGATCCGCTCGAGACTGCGCGGACTCCGGTCGTCAGCGCTGCCGCCGATGTTCGAGCGGTCGTAGGACACGGTGCGGGCGCGGGTGGCGACCTCCCGTTGGATGTGCGTCCAGGCGGCGGCCGAGGCACCCATGCCCGCCTCGAAGACGACGCACGGACCGGGCGCATCACCTGCGGTGACGGTGCGGATGCGACGGCCATCGGTGAGCGTGACGACCTCCTCGGTGAGGCCGACACCGGGATCGAGGTGCGGCGAGCCTGACATGTCAGACGAGTCAGGGCGGGGTTGAACGGTCATCGCTGCTTCCTTGCCGGAGGTCCGTGTGCTCCCAGGCTAGCCCCTCGCCCGTGATGGCCGCTGACGAGGAGGCCGCGCTGACGACGGGAGGCGACCTACGATGGACGGCATGGAGATCATCGCGTCGTTCGTCGATATCGTCCCTGTTCCCTGGGCCAACGGCGCGGGCGAGACGACCGAGCTCGTCTCCCTCGACGCCTCCACGGCGCTCACCCCCGACCGGCGTCCGTGGCGGCTGAGCATCGCCCGCCTCGAGCGGACCGGTCCGTTCTCGTCCCTGCCCGGCCTCGACCGGACGTTCCTTCCCACCGACGCCGAGGTGGTCCTCGACATCGCCGGCACCGCGCACCGGGCCGGCCCGGGATCTCCGCTGCGCTTCTCCGGGTCCGACGCCGTCGCGCTCACCGACCTCGCGGGCCCGACCTTCGCCGTCAACCTCATGGTCGTCGCCGATGAGGCGGCGCTGCCGCCGCTGACGATGACCCTCGATCCCGAGGCGGCGGGGACGAGTGAGTCCGCTCGCCCGCGGTTCGCACTCGCCCTCGCCGACGGTCCGGATTGGCGCCGCTTCGATCTCCTCCGCCTCGGCGACGGCGATGCCGTGGGGCCGGGGGACCGCCTCGGCGGGATCGGATTCGCCTGACGCCTGACGAATGACAAGGTTCCTGGACAAACCATGTCAGTCGGCTGTTCCGCCCGTCACACGACCGCGCATCGGTCCAGGTCATGGGGGACGGGGCGGAGATCGGCTTCCAGACGGTTCACAGGTTCAGGGGACCCCGGTCAGCGTCTCCGGACCTCGGCAGAGAATACTGGGGAGAGTCACACAGTCTTGGAGGTACGTTGGCGCCGCAGAACAGAGATCCGCACGACCAGAACGATCCCGCAGCGGGATCGACTCCGCAGGAGAGCCAGCCGTCCCAGGCCCTGCCGATGGTCACGGAGGAGATGACGGCTGCCCATCAGCCGGTCCTGCCGCCCAACCCGATTCGCCGTGACGCTCCCGCCACGGAGAGCCGGCCGACGCAGACCGAGCCGGTCGACGCCCAGCCCACGGCAGCACAGCCGACGAGCACACAGTCGACATCCGTCGCGCCCGCAGTGGCCGCGGAGACGACGAAGCTCGACACCGCCGACGGCGACGGGGACACGGACGAGAAGAAGGAGAAGGGCGGCAACGGGATCTCCGCGACCCAGCTGCTCGCCGGCGCCGGTGCGGCCGCGACGTCGTCGATCGTCGGCGGTCAGCTCGGTGTGGCCGGAACCGTCATCGGGGCGGGCATCGCGAGCATTGTCACTGCGCTCGCCGTCAGCCTCTACAGCAAGAGCCTCGAGAAGGGCAAAGAGGCGGTTCGGGAGGTCGGGTCGAAGCTCGCTCCCGCCGTGAAGAAGGGCGCGACCCTCCCACTCGTCGGCCCTGGCGCCGGTGCCCCCGGCACCGCGAACCCCGACGCTCCCGGCACCGGCCAGAACGACAGCGGTACCGGCCAGAACGGCAGCGGCCAGCCCGGAACCGACCAGACTGCCGTCTACGGTACGGTTCCCGGGAGCACAGCACCCGGCAGCACAGCACCCGGCAGCACCGCACCCGGCAGTACGGCACCCGGCAGTGCGGACCCGGACGCCACAGCGGTCTACGGTGCGGTCGACGGCGATCCGTCGCGCACCGACTCGGCGTTCGGCAACCTCGACGAGACGGAGGCGAACACCGAGGCGGCCGCGGGCACGGACACCGACGACGAACCGAAGTCGTGGCTGCAGAAGCTCAAGCGCAAGCGCGTCCTCTACCCGGTGGCCATCGGCGTCGCCGCGTTCGGCATCGGCCTCGGCGGCGTCGTCATCGCCGAGAACCTCACGCAGGCCGACATCTCGCCGGGCACCTCGCAGATCTCGCGCTCGGTGACCGGTGACTCCGGCAGCGGCGACGAGTCCGGATCGTCATCGAGCGACGGCGGCAGCGACGGCGGATCGAACTCCGGGAACTCAAGCGGGGAGAGCGGCAGCAGCGACAGCAGCTCCTCGACGTCGGCGGAGAGCGATCAGAGCTCGACCTCTTCGTCGAACAGCGACCAGACCGGTGCGGATCAGGGCACGAACTCGAGCAGCGACACGAGCGGCACGTCCTCGGACACCTCGGGGTCGAGCAGCTCGAGCTCGGACTCCTCGTCGACCTCGGACGGCTCGGGCAGCAGCACGAGCGGCGACTCGGGAACCTCCGGCTCGGGCAGCAGCGGCAGCGGCTCGGATTCCGGTGGCAGCGGGTCGAGCAGCGGCGGGTCCGGATCCAGTTCCGGCTCGAGCGGCAGCGGCTCAGGCGGATCGGGCGGTTCCGGCAGCGGCGGCTCCGGGTCCGGCAGCAGCGGCTCCGGCGGCAGTGCCGCCGGCTCCCAGGGCTGAGCCGCTCCGGGGCTCAGCTAGCCCCGGAGCTCAGCTCGCCCCGGAACCCGGCCAGGCCCCGGGACGTTGCTGTTCCACCACGCCCCCATTAGCCTTGGACGCGTGAGCACACCAGAAGCATCCAGGACCGGGCTGTCGGCACGCCGATAGCCCGGAGATCCTCATCCCGGCACCGGCAGTGCCAGACGGTTCACCCCTTACGCTGCTGTGTCCGAAAGGCTGCTTCATGCCTGTGCTGCTCTATCTCCTTGCCCTCGCCGTGTTCGCGCAGGGCACCTCCGAATTCGTCCTCGTCGGTCTGCTCACCGACATCTCCCGTGATCTCGACGTCTCCCTCGCCGAGGCGGGCCTGCTGACCACCGCATTCGCCGTGGGCATGGTCGTCGGCGCCCCGGTGATGGCGGCGGCGAGCCGCCGGTTCTCGCCGCGGTCGGCGCTGACGGGCTTCCTCGTCGTCTTCGTCCTCGCGCACGTCGGCGGTGCGCTCACCGACTCGTTCCCCGTCCTCGTCGCCACCCGCAGTCTCGCCGCTGTCGCCAATGCGGGGTTCCTCGCCGTCACACTCGCGCTCATCCCCCGACTCGTCGCCCCCGGGCGGCAGGGACGGGCGATCGGGGTCGTCCTCGCGGGGACGACGCTCGCGCTCATCGCCGGGGTGCCGGCAGGGGCGTTCCTCGCCGCCGGCTTCGGCTGGCGGTCAGCGCTGTGGGTGATCGCCGCACTCTGCGTGCCCGCTCTCCTCGGTGTGCTCGCGGCCGCCCCAGGAGGGACCGCGCACGCGGGCGAACGGATTCCGCTGCGCGCCGAGCTCGCGACGCTGCGCTCCCCGGACCTTCTCATCGTCATCGCCGTCGCGGTGCTCGTCAATGCTGCGACGTTCGGCGCGTTCACCTATCTCGCGGCGATCGCCGAGGCGGCATTCGGACTCTCCGGGGCTGCCGTGCCGGTGCTTCTCGCAGTGTTCGGCATCGGCGCCTTCTGCGGGGTCAGCATTGCCGGACGGTTCGCCGATGCGCAGTGGAGGCGGCTCCTCTGGGTGCTCGGCCCTGTGCTCGTGCTCACCTGGGTCGGGGTCGCCCTCACGGTCACGGGGCCGGAGACGGACGGCCGCCTCGGCGCGGTGATGTTCTGGGCGCTCACCCCGCTGGTCGGATTCCTCTCGTTCGCGACCGGTAGCACTCTCATTGCGCGCATCGTCGCCACTGCCGCCGGTGCACCTGCGCTCGGCGGATCGTTCGCGACGGTCGCGCTCAACCTCGGTGCGGCGGTCGGACCCATCCTCACCGGGCTCGCCTTGCAGCGGTTCGGTCCGGTCGGGCCGTTCGGCGTCAGCGCCGTCTGCGCAGGTCTCGGTCTGGTCGTCATCCTCCGGCGGCTCGCCCTTGTGCGCGACTGAGGCGGGGGCATACTGGACTCATGCCGGAACTGCCCGAGGTCTCAGCGCTCGTCGACTTCCTCACCCCGCGTCTCGTCGGTGAGTTCATCGCGCAGGTCGACATCGCCGAGCTCTCGCTGCTCCACACCGCCGACCCGCCGCTCGACGCCGTCATCGGACTCGAGATCACCGGGGTGAGGCGGGTCGGCAAGGCGCTCGTCATCGACTTCGACGGGCTGTCGCTGGTGTGCCGATTCGCGCGCGCCGGCTGGCTGGTCTGGCACGATGCCGTTCCGTCGGCGCCGGTGCGGATGGGAAAAGGGCCGTTGGGGATGCGGGTCACGCTCGCTTCTGGCTCAGGGTTCGACCTCACGGAGGCGGGGACGAAGAAGAACGCGTCCGTGTCCCTCGTCCGCGACCTCGGCGACGTCGCTGCGCTCGCCGGCGCGGGTCCCGACGCCCTGGAGATCACGGCGGAGCAGTTCGCCGCCGCGCTCGCCAGCACGACCTCGCGGATCAAGACCGTGCTCGACGATCAGAGCGTCGTCGCGGGAATCGGCAACGCCTTCTCCGACGAGATCCTCCACACCGCGAAGATCTCCCCGTTCGCGACGGCGAACAAGGTCGATGCCGAGGCTGTGTACGCGGTGATGACCTCGGTGCTCGGAGCGGCACGGGACGCGCTCTCGGGGCTGCCCCCGGCGAAGATCAAGTCCGCGAAGAAGAAGCTGCTGCGCGTGCACGGGAGGACCGGTCAGACGTGTCCGGTGTGCGGCACGACGATCGCCGAGGTCTCCTTCGCCGACCGGTCGCTCCAGTATTGCCCCGGATGCCAGACCGGTGGGAAGCGACTGAGCGACCGGCGCATGGACCGCCTCCTCAAATAGCGGCGGCTGACGGTGCAGTGATCCCGTCGGCGATGCTCCCCCTCACTCCGCGCAGCAGTGGCTGCCGGACTCGGGGGCCGGCACGTCGAGGACCGGCGAGCGGTCGAAGAAGCCCTCGGGGCGCAGCTTGAAGCCGACGGTGTCGACGGGCATGATCGGCCAGTCCTCGACGCGCGGGAAGTGCGTGAGCCCGAAGGTGTGCCACACGACGATGTCCTCACCGTCGACGCTGCGGTCGGCTTGCGTCCACGTCGGCAGACCGGCATGACCGGCGTGCTGGTTGGGAAAGTCGCCGGTCGGGTACCGTTCGTCGACGTCGTACTGGCTCACCCACAGCGCCTTCGACGCGAACGTCGCCCGCTTGTGGACCGAGGATTCCTCGGCGGCGAGCAGCGTCGGCAGGCCGGCCGGGTGGAGTTTGTAGGCGACGGGTTCGCCGAGGCGGTTGATCGACTCGGGATTCGACACCACCCACGTCCTCGCCACCGACTGGTCGGCGTCGCGCTGGGCCTCGAGCTCCGTGGCGAGCAGGGTGCGCTTGCGGGTGAAGGCGTTGCCGCGCGGGTTCTCCTCCGAGACCGGCAGCCGGACGACGTCCTCCTCCTCGACCCGGCAGCCACCGCCGTCGAGGGCGAAGTCGAGACGGGCGCCGAAGAGATGCTGGTGGAACGGGGCGCCGAGGCCCGGCGCGATCTCCGAGGCGAACTCCGTCGACCCGTGCGGCAGCGCCGAGGTGAAGACCACGCCCGTCGCCTTCGCCTCGAACTCGATCGTCCCGTCGAGGTAGAGGTACCAGTAGAAGCCGTAGTCGTAGTTGCCGACGGTGGTGAAGAACGAGACGACGAAGCGCCGATTGCGCCGCGTGTAGGCCACTCCCGACCACAGATCCGAGTGCTTCGCGAGCACCCCGGCGTCCTCTTCGTGCATGCAGATGCCGTTCCGGATCTGCCGCGGCTCGCCGAGGTTGTTGACGACCCACGGGGAGAGGTAGGTGATGTCGCCGAGGCAGTCGCACCCGAGTTCGAGCGAGTTCGCCCACTGGCCGACGAGGTATTCGCCGGTGTCGAAGTAGTTCTGCCACGACCGCACGGGGGAGGGGTCGCCGTAGGGGACGACCATCTCCGCGATCGCCGCCCGGTCGAGGATCCGCCGGGTCTCATCCCCGTCGGTGAAGGCGATGTTGTGGAGGACGAGGCCCTCGCGCATGTCGAAGCCGACGTCGAAGGACCACTTCTCCCAGTCGATGTGGTTGCCTTCGGTGACGGTGAAGCTCGGTCCCTCGGGCTGGGTGATTGAGATCGGCTTCTGCGTCGTGCGCAGCGGACCGGTGAGGTCGGGGTCGGTGTAGTTGCCGTGCTCGGCCGGGATGGGCACGTCCTCAAGGTCGAGGACCTGGTCGACGCTGCGGTTCGTCACATCGACGTAGGCGACGAGGCCGTCGATGGGGTGCGCCCACGCGCTGTCGGACGGGTGCTGCTGGTGGAAGGCGAGCCCGCGGAGGATCCGCCGTCCCGCCTCATCGGGGTATTCGAAGACACCGGCCGACAGGGGCGCGACCCTGACCTCGTCAAGGGCGAGACCGCGTCGGGCGATCGCCTCCTGCCACGCGGGATCGGCGGCGAGCACCTGCTCGACGACCTCGAACTCCTCTTCCATGACGGGGAACTCACCGGCGACGGAGGAGTCGACCTCGGTGACGGATTCGACGCTGCGCCGGGTTGCGGACACGACGATGTCACGGGCGGTGCCGGCCTCCTTGTCGCTGACGAGGACGCGGAACCGGCGGTCGACATGGGTGGCATCGCGGGGTGTTCCGCGGACGGGATCGAGGAGGCCGAGGTAGGCGATCCGCGCCGCGGCGGGGAAGAGGTCGGCCTCACGGAGCGTGTCGATGACGGTCGTCATCTCGTCATCGGTGGCCAGGGAGTAGGGGGTCTGGGCAGACATCGTGCACCTTTGCATTCCGAGGGTTCACTGCATTGCGGGGTTGGCGTGAGCCGGATCACGTTATAATCTACACTCGTAGGAAATAAAGTCAATGGAGATGGAGCAACGGTGCCCAAGATCGTCGACTACGCCCAGCGTCGCCGCGACATCGTCGAGGCGACGCTGCGGATCATCGCGCGCCAGGGCCTGCCGGGAGCGACGATGCGCGACATCGCCGCCGAGGCCGGATTCGCCAACGGCGTCGTCAAGTCGTACTTCGGATCGAAGGCCGACCTCCTCGCCGCGACCTACGTCGATGTCTATGAGGCGACGAATCGCCGCGTCGTCATCGCCACGGCCGGGCGCACCGGGCTGACCGCCCTGCAGGCGTTCGCCGCCGAGGTCGTTCCGCTCACCCCCGAACTCCGCGACGAGGCCCGCGTCGTCCTCTCCTTCCTCGCCGAGGTGGCCCAGGATCCCGTCCGGGCCCGCGAGGTCCGCGCGACGATGGCCCGCTGGCGCGAGTGGATCCGCGGGTGGCTCGCCGAGGCGGCCGCTGCGGGAGAGATCTCCGACGACGTCAGCATCGACGTCGAGACCGACATCCTCGTCACGTACCTCTACGGGGCGCAGACGACGTCGATCCTCGGCGGGGAGAGCTTCGACTTCGAGGGCTTCCGGACTCAGCTGAGCTACCTCATCACGCGACTCGGATCCACCGGAACGCGTGAACCCCGGACAACAGCACAGGCAGGCAGGTGAGAGCGATGACGCTGCTGGAGAGCACGGCCGCGGACTTCGACGATTGGCGGAGCCTCGTCTCCGACTCGTTCGTGCCCTTGGAGACCGAGCCGCAGCGCCGCGGCGGCTTCGCCGGGTCGATCAGCGCCCGCGACTACGACGCCGTCGTCATGTCCCACATCTGCGCGAACCCCCACGCGGTGCTGCGCACCCCGCGGCTCATCGCCGGTGGGGGAGAGGACTACTACAAGGTCTCCCTCCAGGTCAGCGGGCATGGTCTGCTCATACAGGACGGCCGGGAGGTGCCGTTGGCCCCGGGCACGCTCGCCCTCTACGACACCTCCCGACCGTACACGCTCAGCTACGACACCGACTCGACGTCGTACGTCATGATGTTTCCCCAGTCGCGGGTCACCCTGCCGCAGGACAGCGTCGCTCAGCTCACGGCCACGGCGATCGGAGCCGGCCACGACCTCGGCGCCGTCGCCTCGGACGTCATCGTCCGTGCGGGCACGCTGCTGCCGACCCTGACCCGCGCAGTCGGGATCCGGTTCGCCGGGAACATCGTCGACCTGCTCACGACCGTCATGGCCGATGAGCTCAGCGTCGGCGCCGAGGTGCCCGATGAGCGGCAGCAGCTGTGGGCTCGGGTGATCGCCCACATCGACGACCACCTCGGCGATCCGACCCTGTCACCGGCGACGATCGCGGCGGCGCACTTCATGTCCGTGCGCGCCCTCCACCAGCTCTTCGCCGGTGGCGAGAGCGTGGCCGGGGAGATCCGGCGCCGGCGCATCGACCGCTGCCGGATCGACCTCGCCGATCCCCTCCAGAAGCACGTGCCCGTCGCGGCCATCGGTGCGCGGTGGGGGCTGCCGGACCCCGCGCACTTCTCCCGACTCTTCCGCAAGGTCGTCGGCCAGCCGCCGGCGGTCTACCGGCGGACGCATCTGGGCTGAGCTCTGTGCACGGGAGGTCAAGGGGACTGCTCGGAAAGCCAAGACGCGCCGGTCCGCGGTGCGGCAGGGTGAGGAGAACAATGACGTCTGTGAGGTGAACGACATGAGCGCTGCCACCGGGAACTCCCACGGCACCGGCCAGTCCAGCGGCCCTGGTGGTCGAAGCGGCACCGGTCACCCAAGCGAATCCGGGCGCTCGCACGGTCACGGGCCGGCGGCTGCGAGCCTCGATGCGCGGCGGATCGGCACCCCGGCACTCGTCTTCATGATCATCGCCGCCTCGGCGCCGCTGACGGTCGCCGCCGGCGGACTGCCGAGCAACTTCGCCGTCACGGGGCTCCTCGGGATCCCGCTGTCGTTCATCGTCCTCGGCGTCATCCTCATCCTCTTCGCGATCGGCTACGGAGCGATGAGCCAGCACGTCCACAACGCGGGAGCGTTCTTCGCCTACATCGCCAAGGGGCTGGGCAAGCGGATCGGCGTCGGAGCCGCGCTGACGGCGCTGATGTCGTACAACGCGATGCAGATCGGCATCGTCGGGATGTTCGGCTTCGTCTTCTCCTCACTCCTGAACTCGTTCTTCGGGCTCACCGTCTCGTGGGTCGTGTGCGCGCTCATCGGCTGGGTCGTCGTCGGTCTCATGGGCATCGCCCGGGTCGACTTCTCCGCGAAGATCCTCGGCATCATCGTCACCACGGAGTTCCTCGTCGTCGTCATCTACGACGTCATCGGACTCTCGAACAGCCCCGAGGGCCTGTCGACGGCCGGCTTCGTCCCCGGTGACCTCTTCGTCCCCGGGATCGGCGCGGTGCTCGCGTTCTCGATCGCGGCGTTCATGGGCTTCGAGTCCGGGGCGATCTACAACGAGGAGGTCAAGGACCCCAAGCGCACGGCCGGACGGGCGACGATCATCGCGGTGTGCCTCATCGCCGTCTTCTACGCCTTCTCCGGCTGGGCGATGGTCATGGCCGAAGGTCCCTCGCAGCTCGTGCCCCGCGCCCAGGAGCTCGGCCCCGACCTCATGTTCGCCTACCTCGGCGAGCACGCCCCGGTGTGGTTCGTCGACCTCGCGAACCTCCTCTTCCTCACCTCCCTGCTCGCCGCTCTCGTCGCATTCCACAACATCGTCGCCCGGTACTTCTTCGCCCTCGGCCGCGACCGGGTGCTCCCGTCGTTCCTCGCCCGCACCTCACGGCGTTCGGGCGCCCCGGTCGCCGGATCGCTCACACAGTCGGCGCTCGCCCTCATCGTCATCCTCGTCTTCGCGGCCGCCGGCGCCGGCAGCACGGACCCGCTCTTCCCCGTCGTCACCCTCTTCACGTGGCTGACGAACATGGGAGCGTTCGGCCTCGTCCTCCTCATGGCGCTCACCGCGCTCGCCGTCATCGGGTTCCTCCGGACCCAGCGCGGGGAGTACTCGACGTGGGTTCGGCTCATCGCCCCCGGCATCGCGGCCATCGGACTCTTCGTCCTCTTCTTCGCGATCGTCGCGAACTTCGACGTCCTCATCGGCACGACCGAGCCGACCGTGCTCTCGTGGCTGCTGCCGCTCCTCGTCCTCGTGCCCGGGCTCATCGGCACCCTCTGGGCCTACTGGCTGCGCGGCAGCCGGCCCGAGCTCTATGCAGGAATCGGATCCGGTGGAAGTCTGGGATGAGGACCTGGATGAGAACTTCCGATCCTGACCGCCTGCTTCCGCCTGACCGCCTGCTTCCACCTGACCGCACCCGTCCCACTCACCGAATCCGAACCGAAGGAGCATCATGAGCACCGACCTCACGACCTACGATGGACTGCTCGCCGCGATCACCGACCCGGCGGGTCGCGAGATCACCGACCCGGCGACCGGCGATGTCATCGGCCGCACCCACGAGGGCACCGTCGCCGACATCGACGCGGCGGTCAGCGCCGCGGTCGCGGCGCAGCCGGCGTGGGCCTCGCGCCCCGTCGCCGAACGCAACGACCTGCTCAACAAGGCCGCCGACGCCGTCGAGGCCTCCGCCGAAGCGCTCGCGCAGCTGCTCTCCCGCGAGGCGGGCAAGCCGCTCAACGGGCCCAACGCGCGCTTCGAGGTCGGAGCCTGCGCGGCATGGCTGCGGGCGAACGCGGCCTTCGTCCTCGAACCCGAGACTCTCGTCGACGAGGACGGCACGCACGCCGAACTCGTCTATGACCCGGTCGGCGTCGTCGGCGCTGTCGGTCCGTGGAACTGGCCGATGATGATCACCGTGTGGCAGCTCGCTCCGGCCCTGAAGATGGGCAACGCCGTCGTCGTCAAGCCCTCGGAGTACACCCCGCTGTCGGTCCAGGGCCTCATCGCCGTGATCAATCAGGTGCTGCCCGCCGATGTGCTCTCCGTCGTCGCCGGTGACGGGGCCGTCGGTGCGGCGCTGACCGACCACGACGACGTCGACAAGATCATGTTCACCGGCTCGACGAAGACCGGCCAGGCGATCATGCGCTCGGCCGCCGACAACCTCGCCCGGCTCACCCTCGAACTCGGCGGCAACGACGCAGGCATCGTCCTCGAGGACGCCGACCCCAAGGCGATCGCCACCGATCTCTTCTGGGGTGCGTTCATCAACACGGGTCAGACCTGTGCGGCGATGAAGCGACTCTACGTGCCCGAGTCCCTCTACCAGGAGGTCTGCGACGCCCTCGTCGAGGTCGCGGCGCAGATGCCGATGGGTGTCGGCCTCGATGAGAACAACGTGCTCGGTCCCCTGCAGAACAAGCAGCAGTACGACATCGTTGCCCGGCTCGTGCAGGCGGCGAAGGACGGGGGAGCGACGGTGCTCGTCGGCGGAGACCCGCAGGAGGGGCAGCCGGGGTACTTCTACCCGACGACGATCGTCGCCGACATCGACAACGACAACCCGCTGGTGGCCGAGGAGCAGTTCGGTCCCGCCCTGCCGATCATCAAGTACACCGACCTCGATCAGGCGATCACCTGGGCCAACGAGCTCGAAGTGGGGCTCGGCTCCTCGGTGTGGGGATCCGACCTCGAGGAAGCGAAGAAGGTGGCTGCCCGGCTCGAGGCCGGGTCGACGTGGATCAACAAGCACGGCGCCGTCGATCCCCGGGTGCCCTTCGGCGGGGTGAAGAAGTCCGGATACGGCCTCGAGTTCGGTGTCGAAGGCCTCAAGCAGGTGAGCGTCCCGCACGTCATCTCCTGGTGACCAATCCGCTGTTGCGCAGCAGTCGAGGCCCCCGGTCGGGTGCCTCGACTGCTGCTTCGTGAGCGAGGGTCGTTCTCAGAACGGCGGCGGCTCGCCGCTGTCCCAGACCCATTCCTGCTGATGGGCCGTCGTGCGCCGGGTGCTTCTCGTGCGTTTGACCCAGCCAGGTCTCCCGATCTCGCCCTGCGCGCCGGGACAGTCGTCGGAGATGCGCGTGTCACCCGGTTCCGGCGGGGGCGGCCCGGGCAAAGGCGGTTCGGGCAAAGGCGGCTCCGGCGGTGGCGGCTCCGGCGGGGATGGCTCGGGCGGTGGCTCGGCGGTGGCGAACTGCCGGGCGTGCTCGGCGTTGACAGGGTTGTCCCCTGCGGTGAGAAGCGCGCTCACTCCGTGGGCGAAGCGGTACCGGAGGAGGCCGGCGGACTCCATCCACACGGCGTACTTCCTGTCCGTCTTCGCCTGGTGGTGCGATTTGCAGAGGGGATGGAGGTTGCCGAACACGGTGAGCCCGCCGTGTTCGGGGTCATCGTGGTCGAACGGAATGATGTGGTCGACTTCTGAGGATTCCGCTCGCCGCCGGCATCCGGGGACGGTGCACGACTGCCATTGGGCGATGAGCGTCTGTCTCACCGTCTGCGGAATGTAGTAGCTCTTGGCCTGGGCATCGACCGGAGTGCCGGTGGCGGGGTCGGTGAGGATCCGCGACCACGTCGAGCAGTGGCCGGCGACGCGTCGCGCCATGTCCGCCGGAACCGGTGAGCCGTCGGAGAACGTCCCCGGAAGCTCGGATTGGTCGAGCAGTGACATGAGCGGCACCGTCATGATCATCCGGGCCTGATTGGCGAACCAGAACCCTGTGGTCGGCAGGGAGAGGTTGAGACCGAGGAGAGGGCGACCCTCCTCGTCGCGGTCGACGTCGGCCGCCTCCTCGAACCGATCGGCCACCGCGGTGAGGGCATCGGCGATGTCGGCGACGCTGCGCACGTGCTCGGTGTCGAAGGGGATCTCCCGGGTGGTGACCTCACCGGTGTCGGTGTCGTGGGCCCGCACCTCGATGCCGACCTGGGGCCTCGTCTGGGTGAAGATGTCGAACATCAGAGCCATGATCGTGCGGTCGTCTTCGATGACGGCACCGGACGGGAGCATGTCGGCGAACGGTGCCGTGCTGTTGTTCCGGATCGCTTTGGCGAAGGCTTCGATGCGGAGGAAGCAGGCTTGGAGTTCCGCTGAGGGGCCGGTGATCGTCAGGCACGACGTGCCGTCCGGATGGGTGGTGAGGTCGACGCGGCGGTGGTCGAAGGCACGCTCGCTGCGCTCCTCGACGGGTTCGACCACGCTGATCTTCATGGCCAGGGACTTGCGGAAGGTCTCGATCGTGACATCGGCTCGCCGCCGCGCGAGGTAGCAGTCGATCTCCGGCAGGTGGGCGAACCCGATGTCCTTGCACAGGCGCGCGGCGGCGATGACGTGGGCGTAGGTGAAGTCGCCGGCGAGGCAGCGCTCGTGGAACTTCGGCAGTCCGTGGATGAGAAGCATCGCCGTGGTGATGTGGGTGTAGGTCGTGGTGATCGAGTTGCCGAGGATGGTCGCGAGCTCCGCGATGTCCTCGGCGTGGGAGTGCGCATGGACCCAGCCGTCGATCGACTGGGTCTCGCGGAAGCGCGGGAAGCCGGGCAGGAATGCCGTGTCAGGAAGTTCCGCAGAGCCGAGTTCTCCGGCATCGCCTTCCGCCGCCGCACTGGCACTGTCCACTACCGCATCACCCTGGTCGTCGCGGGTGCGCGCCCGCGCGAAGCGCCGAGCGGTCTCGGTCAGGCTCGCGTGCCGGTACGGTTCGTTCGCATCGGGATTCATGAGGTTGAGGTGGTCGATGACCTCGTCGTGGAAGAGCGCGGCAGTCGTCTCGAGCGCGCTGAGCTGAGCGCGATCGCACGCGGAGTAGACGTCGACGGCAGCGGCGAAACGGGAGTCCGGATCGACGTCGATGCGCCGGCTGTTTCGGCCAGGCTGGGCTCCGGAGGGGACTGATTCGGTTGTGTCGGTCACGGGGATTCACCTGTCTTCCCACGTCAACGTGGTTAATGACATCAGTGTAGTTCACGACGCAAGCGAAGTCAATGGGTTTCTCGAAACTGATTCGAACGCAAAAATCGATAGATTCTCTGTGCTCAGCGATTTTCGGAGCCCGCGATGACATGCGAACGCCCTCCCACCTCGGCGAGCGAGGGGAGAGGGCGCGCGGATGGGAGGGGAGGGTCAGTCCTCCCGGTAGGCGTTGTCGATCGTCTCCGGCATGCCGTCGATGACGTCGACCTCTTCGACGTGATCGTCGGCGAGGGCGTCGACGTCGAGATCGTCGCCGCTGAGCTCGGCGACCTCGGAGTCGTCGTCGCCGTACGAGACCATGTCGTCCCCGTCGCGGTTGCCCTGCTCGGCGGCGGTCGTCGGGTCGGTGTCGAGGTCGCCGTCGAGCGCGGGGGCGTCCTGTTCGTCGTCCCAGCCGGCGTCGGCGATGAGGGCGTCGTCGGCGCCTTCGATGCCGGTGCCCTCGGGCCCTTCGGCGCCAGGTTCGACGTAGGGCTCGCTGTCCTCGTCGTCGATCTCGTCGAAGTCGTCCGATTCGGCGTCGTCCTCGGCTTCGTCGGCGGTCTCCTCGAGACTGGTGAGGTCGACCCCGGTGGGCTCGGCGTCGTCCTCTTCGAGCTCTTCCTCGTCGAACTCGTCGTCCTGCGTGAGGAAGTCGTTGTCAGCGGGATCGGTGTCGTCTGCCCAGGTGTCGCCGGTGCTCATGGTCGCTCCTTGGTTCGGGTCGGTACATCCTTATTCTTGCACCGTTGCGCGGCGGTGGGCACCGGCGGCGGAAAGTGCCCGGGAATCGGTCGCGCCGGACGGATCCCCTGCAGAGATCTCCGGGATCTCCCCAGCTCGCCGAGGTGGTCCCGCGATTCCCGCGCCCGCCCGGTCCGGGGCCGGCGCGGTCCGGAGCCGGCGCGGTTGGGGAAGCTCCGCGCCGGGCCCTCTCCACGTCTCGAGCGTCCTCAGACGGTCACGCCGTTGACTCCTGCCGCTGCGACCCCGTTCGACTCGGATGCGCCGAGGCGCGACCCTGACCCCGCAGCCGACCCTGACCCCGCACCCTGAGACCCCGGCGTCACTGCGAGCAGCGAGTCGAAGACCCGGCCTAGTTCGCGGTCGGCGTCGGGCACGCCGGCGACCGAGCGGTAGGCGACGTAGCGGTCGGGGCGGACGATGACGACGCCGGAGGAGCTGATGCCGCGGTTCTTCATCCACGCCATCCGCACGTCGACGAAGTCGCAGCCCTCGAGGCCGACGGTGTGCGCTCTCAGCGGCAGGCCGCGCTCGGCGGCCAGCCGGTTCGCGGCATCGACCCATCCCTGGCCGTCCTCGCCGGCGAGGACGAGGAAATGCCCGCCGGCGACGAGGTCACCGAGCGCGATGCGCTCGTTCGACTTCTCGACGAAGGCGTGGGGGAGCGGGTGCCCCGGTTTGGTCGAGGGCTCGTAGAGCCGCACGGGGTCGATGGGGGAGTAGTCGGGCGACCCGTCGGAGACGATGGCCGCGGAGTCGTACCGATACCCGAACTCGACGTTGTGATGGCGGAACTCCATCGTCTGCGTCCCGATCGCCTTGTTGAGCGCGTGGCGCTTCTCCGCGGCGTTGGGCAGCGAGTCGTCCCAGATCGGCTCGAGTTCGGCCCAGTTGTCCGCAGCGGAGGCCTCGGGGGAGAGATTGAGCGCCTTGTCGATCGTGAAGTGATTCATCGCCGAGGCGACCGCGGCGTCGACATTGTCCTGATCGACCGGCTGGCGCTCGGCTTCGTAGGTGTCGAGCAGTGCGTCGTCGGCCTTGCCTGCGAGGACGAGGGAGAGCTTCCATGCGAGGTTGTACCCGTCGTGGATCGCGGAGTTGAGCCCGAGTCCGCCGGTCGGCGGGTGGCGGTGGGCGGCGTCGCCGATGAAGAAGACGTCGCCGGCCCGGAACTTCTCGGCCACGACTCCCTCCATGATCCACGGCGAGACCTTGTGGACCGTGAGCGCCGAGCGGTCGACGCCGAGGACGGTGCACAGGCGCTCGATGACGAGATCGTCCCTGAGCGCGTCCTTGTCGTGCGTCGCGTAGTCGAGGTGCACGACCCACTCCTCCGAGGTCGTGCCCCAGTGCTCCGGTCCCATCGCCACGAGGACGCCGGAGGACCACGATCCGCCGAACTCCGGATTGACGAGCCAGCGGATGAGCACATCGTCGTCGCGGGCCGACTGGGAGAGGTCGGCGGAGAAGTGGACGGAGACCATCATCATGAGGTCCGTCGGGCCGGTCATGCCGACGCCGAGGGCCGGGCCGATCGTGCGCCCGCGGTCGGCGGCGATCGCATAGCGGGCGCGCACGGTGTACTCGGTGTCGGTGTCCTTGTCGAGCACCGTCGCGCGCACTCCCTCGTCGAGCTGCTCGATCGCGGTGACCTCGTGATTGAAGCGCACGCCTCGGGGGTCGGGATGGAGCTTCCGGGCGTGGTCGAGGAGGAGCGGTTCGAGCCGGAGCTGGGGCAGATTGCACGTGCGCTTCGCGCTCGCCGCGATGTAGTCGGGGTCGGTGTAGCCGCCGCCCCATACCTCGAGATGGCCGAGTCGGCGCCCGGAGTACCGGTGGTCGCCGACGAGGCCGGCGTACCACCCGGTGGCCTTCATGTGCTCGGCGGGCGTGCTGCGCTTCTCGACCTCGGGGGCCACGCCGACCTCCTCGAAGATCTCCATCGTGCGCTGATTGAGCACGTGGGCCTTCGGCAGCTTCGAGGTGTAGGGCAGCGAGCTCACGAGCAGGTGATCGACGCCGAGCTTCGACAGGTTCATCGAGGCCGAGAGTCCGGCTCCGCCGCCGCCGATGATGAGAACGGGTACTTCGATATCAGCCATGGTGCCTCCTTGCATCCCGGCATCGGCGTTGCGATGCCACAGGCTCTGATCCGACTTCTGCGCCACGATCGGTCGTCGCGTGGTGTCCACCGTATGAGCTGAATCACGACATTGCAAGAGAAAAAAGATATTTTCAGCAAACGTCGACAGATGGCTGTTCCATCTATACTGGCGCTATGCCTGCACCTCGAGCCGGAAGCACGCTCTCCGCGGAAGCCTATGATCGCCTGCGCGCCGAGCTGCTGCGCGGAAGCTTCACCCCGGGATCGAAGCTGCGCATCGGCGAGATCGCCCGCGGATTCTCCGTCAGCGCCTCGGTGCTGCGGGAGGCGATGACCCGACTGGCCCAGGACGGGCTGCTCAGTGCGAGTCCGCAGCGCGGCTTCTCGGTTCCCGAGCTCACCGTCGGAGCGCTCGAGGATCTCACTCGGGCCCGCCGGATCATCGAGGCCGCCGCCCTGCGCGAGTCGATCGCCGATGGGAGCCTGTCGTGGGAGTCGGATGTGCTCGCGGCTCACCACATGCTCGAGCGCACGCCCTTCACCGACGGGGGCGGGCACATCACCGAGGAGTGGGGGCATGTGCACCGGGCGTTCCACGAGGTGATCCTCGCCGGCGGCCGCAGCGAGACGCTGGCGAAGGTGGCGACGGACCTGCGGGCGCGTTCGGCGCTCTTCGTCCACTGGTCGCGCGAGCTCGTCGTCGACGAGTCCCGTGACGTCCCCGCTGAGCACCGGGAGATCGCCGAGGCGACAGTGGCCCGTGATGTCGAGCGCGCCGTCGATGCCCTCGAGTGCCATATCCAGCGGTCGGCCGATGTGCTCATCGCCAGCGTCACCGCGAAGGCGAGTGCCTGAGCCTCGCGCCTGTGGCAGCCGCAGGGTTATAGGCCAAAATGTGTGTACAGGATGGTCCGCTCGCCCAGTAGGCAGTAGGGCAAGACCGAGTTGAACATGCCCTGCAACCATGTTCAGTGCCCAATCCCAGAAATCA